>NZ_JBQSVT010000051.1:0-23451 GCF_052376555.1 Specibacter sp. AOP5-B1-6 | reverse complement strand
GCAGCTCCCTGCGCCCGGTTAGTACCTGGCCGCGTAGGGGTACAAGCTCATGCCGGACATCCACGAGAGGGACGTCACTCCCAGGGGTTGCTGCGGACTCAATGCCTGCACCACCTGGTTGTTGCCGATGTAGATGGCGATGTGGCCGAACCGGCCGGTACCGTCGTCGTCGAAGACCAACAGGTCCCCATACCGCATCTCTGACAGCGGCACGCGCGTCGGAGCCGCCCAGAACTGGTCGGTGCCCTGGCGCGGCACTGAGATGCCTGCGGCGGCAAATGCCTGCTGCACGAGCCCGGAACAATCAAAGGCGTTGGGACCGTTGCCGCCCCACTGGTAGGGGCTGCCAATCTTGGACATGGCGTAATCAACCATGACCTGAATGTACGAACCGGCCGGTGGGGCCACCGGTGCCGGCGGGGTTGTCGGTGCGGGCGCGGGTGTCGTCGGTGCCGGCTCGGGAGCCGGCGCCGGGGCCGGAACCTCGGGTGCCGGTGCGGGTGCGGGTGCCTTGGGAACCTCCGGAGCGGGCTCGGGTTCCGGGGCTGGCGCTGCGGGTGCCGCCGGCGGATTGGGTGCCTGGGTGGCGGGGGCCGGCGGGTTCGGCACAACATCCGGGACCACTGGATCTGCTTTTGGTTCCGGCTCGGGTGCCGGGGCGACGGGTTCAGGGGTGTTGGCGGAGGCTTCGATTTGCTTCTTCAGTGCGGCTTCCTGTGCCTGCCGGGCCAGCTCATCAACGCGGGCGCCTTCCAGGGCGACGGAGGTGTTGTGCAGGGCTGCCATGCGGTCCAACAGGACGTCCCGCTGGGCCTGGTTTTCAGCCACGACGGCGGACTGGGCGTCGGCCGCTGACTGGGCCTTGGTGCGTGAGGCCTCTGCCGCGGCGATGGCTGCATCCGCTGCATTGCGGGACTCCACGGCCAAGGCATCCAATGCTGCGGAGGTCGCGGCGGACGCCTCGGCCGCGTCGAAAGTTTCTGCCCGGTTGGTGCTCAACGCCATCAGCGTCGTTGCCTGGTAGATGGCGTCGTCCGCGTCGGAGCTGGTCAGGAAGCTTTGCATGCTGAGGTCGAGTCCGCCGTTCTTGTACAGGCTGCCGGCCAGCTGCCCCAGCTGGGCTTGGGCTTTCTTGCGGGCGCCGGCAGCCTGATCAGACTTGGCCTTGGCAGTCTGCGCCTCAGCTTCCCGCTGTTCCAGCGTCACCAGGGCGTCGGTGTAGGAGCTGTTGGCACCCATGGCGACAACGGTTGAGGCCTGCAGCCTGTCGTTGGCGGAACTGATGATCGCATCGAGCTGGGCCGAAGCGGCTGCGGTGGCGGCCTCGGACTGCTTGGCCTTGGCGATGTCATCCTGGCTGGGAATGGAGGGACTGGACGGGCGCAGCGAGAACTGTTCCAGCGCCGTCGTGCTTAAAGGGACGGTACTTAAAAGGGGGGATTGCCACGGGGCTGCGAGGGCGGGGGAGAGGAATGCTGTTGAGACCAGAACGGCACAGGCCAGTGCCGTGGTGCCGCGAACCAAATAGCGCGTAGTCATCCAATTGCCTTACTGCAGATCGGTAGGTAAATGGTGCGTTGTTGCGGGCCGCGGGGCCGGGCAAGTTTTCGCGCGCGCATTTACACAGCTGATCAGACCCTACGGCCCCGGAGAAGGCTTGGCAACACGGGCAACATCAGCAACTTGAATCACATTGGTGTCATTCAGCCCCAGCCGAGTTCGTGCAGGCGGTCGTCGCTGATACCGAAGTGGTGGGCGATCTCATGGACCACTGTCACGGTGATTTCATGGACAACCTCGTCGCGGCTGTGGCAGATTCCCAGGATGGGCCGGCGGAAGATGGTGATGCGGTCGGGCAGGGACCCTGATCCCCACCACGAGTCACGTTCGGTCAGTGGCGTGCCTTCATACAGTCCCAGCAGCACGGTGTCCGGGTTTTCGCCGGGAGCCGGCACGTAGTCGTCGGAAGTGAAAATCGCCACATTGTCCATCTGTGCGCGGATGTTTTCGGGGATTCTGGCGATGGCAGCCTGCACGGCGGCATCAAATTCATCCTCGTCCATGGTGAAGGGGCCAAAGGAAGGGATGCCGGCGAGTGGATTTTCATGCATGCCCCCAGCCTAGTGAATTCGGCTTGAAATGGCCGTTCCGGGGCGGTTTTTGGGCAGATGTGGGGGTTTGGCCGGCGCCCCGGCAGCCAATTCCGGATGGGCCGGACGGAGGCGTGGGATGGCCGTTTTGTGTTCTGGTGAAATAGGCCCTATAGTTTTTGGAGTCCACTTCAAACCGAAGCGCTGGAAACAACGCGGCGGCCCGAAGGATGACTAGGCCCCCATCGTCTAGCGGCCTAGGACACCGCCCTTTCACGGCGGCGGCACGGGTTCGAATCCCGTTGGGGGTACTTTGCGAGTGACTGGTAAGCCGGGCAATAAATTGCTGGTACGCTATAACTCGTGAAAATCACGCGAAAGCGTTGGTTGAAACACACAGCAGTAATGAATAATGCAGCAACAAGTATGGCCCTGTAGCGCAGTTGGTTAGCGCGCCGCCCTGTCACGGCGGAGGTCGCGGGTTCGAGTCCCGTCAGGGTCGCTTTGGTTTTCTTGATCAGTTCGCTGGTTCGAGGAGATCTGGTGACGAGGATTTTCAGATCACCAAGGCTCTGTAGCTCAGTTGGTAGAGCGTTCGACTGAAAATCGAAAGGTCACCGGATCGACGCCGGTCGGAGCCACCAGTAAGACCCCGAGAAATCGGGGTCTTTCTCGTTTCCCGGACAGTTCTCCATGCGGCCGATGGTGCAGCCGGTTCAGCCGTTCTCAGTTCCAGGGGTTCCCAGCCACGAACTCAACAGCTCATTAAACTCAGCCGCCGCGGCCATGGGAATTCCGTGGGCGACACCCGCCACGCTTTCAAAGCGGCCGTTGGGCAGTTCCCTGGCCATGCGCTCCAAATTTGTGATCATTGCCTTTTGTTCATTCTCTCCGGCCAGCAAAAGGGCCGGATGGGTGGAACGGGTAAATGCAGCCGGGACCCGAAACGAGAAATTGGCGTGCATCAAATTCCGCAATGATTCCCTGTGCATTGCGCGGGAAAGCTCAAAGTATGCCTCAAAATCATGTTCGCCCACATACAACTGTTTCGCCTGGGCGCGGGCAAAGCTCCGCAGCCGTGCCAGCGGAGCCGCGGCTGCGGAGAGGGCTGCCAGTGATGCGGCGTGACGCCAGGGCAGCACCACCGAGCTGACAATGACAGTTCCGGCGACCCGGTCCGGATGGGCGGCGGCAAGCTCCATTGCCACCTGGCCGCCGACAGAAAAGCCGATGACCCGCACGTCGCCTTGCAGCGCGTCGAGATTGATCTGCTCCGCAACGTGGCGGGCGGCGTCGGCGTGCGTCGTGTACCGTCCTGATCCTGTTGGGCTGTGGCCGGGCAGGACGGGCGTATGGATGTGAAAACGGCCTTCAAGGAATTCTTTTTGGGCCCGCCACATCCACGGCCCAACCCCGCCGCCGTGAACAAAGACCAGATGGCCTTCGGGCGCCTGTGCCGGTGAATTGTTCATGGGACCATCCTCGCAGCCAGCCGGTGGACGGGCAGCTGGCCCGCGATGCATGCCAACAGAAGGGCTCGCCGACCCACTGGAGACCACTGGAACCCAGGATCGGGATACAGTCGGCCTGACTGCGCAACGTTTACAAGTGACCACGGACTGTACCGGCGTTGCCCCGGAAGTTTGCGGTGCATAGGCTTACCGTAAGAGAAACAGAAAGGGCGCGTTCATGGACCCGCACAATCAAGCTTCACCGGCTTCGGCCACCATCAGCCCGGACGACACCCAGGGCCGCACAGTCATTGCTGAGACAGCGGTGGCCAAAGTTGTTGGTGTTGCTGTCCGTGGTGTTCCCGGCGTCCATGCACTTGGCTCCGGTGCTTCACGATCCCTTGGTGCCATTCGTGAAGTTGTCGGTGCCACCGACCTCACCCAGGGTGTGCGGGTGGAGGTCGGCGAGTCTCAGGTGGCCGTGGATATCGTCTTGTTGGCAGAGTACGGCTACCCGCTGCAAGCATTGGCCAACACTGTGCGCCGTGCCGTCTACGCTGCGGTCGAAGAATTGGTGGGACGCAATGTCATTGAAGTGAACATTGAAATCACGGATGTTTTCATCCCCGGTCCAGACACTGAAAAACCCGTGACACGCCCCCGCCTGGCTGACCGTCTGGGCGCAGGGGCCAGGCCGGCTGCCGGTGAGCCGGCACGCGTCGATTCAGTACCGTCAGCTCCGCCGGTGATCGGAAGCAGCAGCAATCCAATGGAAGCAGGGGAACAGCCGTGAATCTCAGTGTGGTGTGCGCAGCATTTGGCGCGTTTTTGGCGTTCATGGCCTTTGCCTTTGGATTCTGGGGCTTTGTTGTTGCGGCAGTCTTCATTGCGGTCGGCGCGTTTGTGGGGCGTGCCGCGAGTGGAAAGCTTGACTGGCGCGGTGTCCTCGATGCCCTGACTGGACGGCGCTCGTCATCGTGAACGGTGCCCCGGCACATAAGCCGGCCGCAGCCGGAACCACTCTGGGCAAGCCAGCCCCGAACAATGAACGCCAGGAAACGGACCTGGTGAAATCGACTGAGTTTGCCGGACACAACCGCATCAGTGCCCAGGCGCTTACCTCCGTGGCCAAGGTGGCCGCCGCAGAGGTGCTTGCCGTGGCTCCCGCGCAAGTGCGGGTGGGTTGGTCCGACGACGCGGGCGCACTGGCGCTCTCCGTCTCGTCGGCCATGGGCGCGCCCTCACTGAACGAGGTGCGTCGGAACCCCGAGCGGGTGGCGCACAGCGGCGGCAGCATCCTGGCCCGCGCGACGGCCGCCAAGTCGCTCATACTGGCCCAGGTCGAGCAGCTGACGGGGTCACGCCTGAGCCGGGTTGATGTGCGGATTTCCGGTCTGTTGACGCGCGACGACGGGCGCGTCCAGTGAGTGCCTTCACGCAGCGGGTGCTGCGCAGGGAAACCCACTCGCCGCGTTCCGGCCTGGCCGTGGCTGCGGCAGTTGTGGTTGCGGCAGCGGCCGTGTACTGCCTGTTGGAGATGATGCTGGCCGCGCTGGGCCAGCCCACCTGGCTGGTCGACCCGATCTTGGCGGCCCGGTGGATTGCCGAGCTGCCCGGTCCCTACCCGCCGCTTCTGCTCGGCACCGCCGGGGTCCTCATTGCGCTTGTGGGCCTGGTCCTGCTGAGCCACGGGGTTCTGCCGGGACGCCGGGCACGGCACGTGATAGCCGACCCAAACGTGGCCATTGTTGTCGATGACGAGGTCATCGCCTCTGCGCTTGCCAAGTGTGCCCGCATGGCGGCAGGCGTGACCAGGGAGCAAGTCGTCGTGGTGGTTTCGGCCCGACTCGTCCAGGTCAACGTCCGCCCCACTTCCGGGATCATGCTCTCGGAGTCGGGCATCAAGGCAGCCGTTGAGGCCCAGCTGGCCACCATGGCCCTGGACCCCGCCCCGGCCGTCGTTGTGAAGCTGGCAGACAGCGGGGTGATCGGGGTATGAACGGCACACCTCGCGGGTTCAACAGATTCCTGCTGAGTCTCCTTGGCCTGCTCCTCCTCGTTGGCGGTGCCGGTTTGGCGACTGTCTCAGCTGCCCCCGCCGCCGCCCGGTGGTGGCAGAACTACGCCGGCGCACAGGTCGCCTGGCTGGCCGCCTTGGATGCGCGCACCAAGCTGCAGATGACCTCGCAGAGCTGGATCTGGCTGGTCTGCGCCGTCTTCTTCCTCGTGGTGGTGATCGTGATGATTTCCTGGATCGCCAACCAAGGCAAGGGCCGCGCCGGCACCTTGCTTGACTATCAAGGAAACGCGGACGACGACGGAGCCGCCGGTGCAGTCAAGCTCAGTTGCGCTGTGGCCGAGCAGGCACTGAAAAGCGCGTTGCTGGAACGCACCGACCTGTACGGCGTCTCCGTGACGAGTTATGACTTCCGCAAGAAGACGGCCATCAAGGTGCGGGTGCTCCCGCGGCCAGGGGTCGCACCGCAAGAGGTAGCCGCCGACATCGTGGAAATGGTGGCTGTCCTGAACGAACTGCTGGGCATGGAGGTCCCTGTTCTCCTCAGCATCGGTGCAGGAGCAAGATCGCGGTTCACGAAAGCTGAAAGAGTCCGCTAGTCTCATTTCATCATCCCCTTGGGTATTTCTCGTCCGGGGGCCCGCATCGACGCAACACGGAGGGCATCATGACCGAGAACAACGCCGGCAACCCGGCTGAACGATCAACAGAAGCTGCCAGCAATACGGGCGCGGAAGCCGTGGACAAGGCCAAGGACTTTGCCGCGGATGCCGTGGAGAACGTCAAGGATTTTGCCGGCGATGCAGCGGACAAAGCCAAGGATTTCGCGGGCGACGCGGGCGAGAACATCAAGGAATTCGCCGAAGATGCGGGTGAAAACATCAAGGAGTTCACCGAAGACGCGGTGGGAAACGTGAAGGAATTTGCCGGCGACGCCGCAGAGCACGCCAAGGGGTTCGGCGCCAAAATCGCCGGGCTCTTCAAGCACGACAAGTAAACACTCCGGAAGGATCCGGACCATCCGAACGAATCGGACCAACTGAACGATCCGCAAAAGGCGGTGGCTGCCACACGGCAGCCACCGCCTTTTGCGTGGCTGCCCGGGGATCGGCGACTGTCGCGCCTCCCCGGACCATACCCGGGCCTCCGCCCAACCAGTCCCGCGCCCATGCTCACGCCCGGCACCCATCGCGGGCTCGCCGTCGTGCTTCCCCGGCAGGCAGGGCCGGCGCCGCGTCCGGCATCCGGTGCAGTCCGACAACCGGTGAAAAACCGTCGTCCCGACCGTCGTGAAACAAACAGGTAACGAAATGATGTAAGCGCTTGCGCATTGGCGGCGAATGTTACTAGTGTGAGCTACACCACTCAATGGCGCGCCTTGGAACTACGTGCCGAAACCCGAAAATTTCACTTGAGGAGAATGAGCATGGGAAACAAGATTTCAAGGATGTACATGCCACTGGCGGCTGCCGCAGCGCTCACCCTGGCCCTTTCCGCGTGCGGCGGCGGGACAGGCGGTGGCGGCGGAACCGGCGGCGAAGGGGGCGCGGCCTCGGAGAACCTCGACGGCCGCGGTCCCATCACGTATGTGCAGGGCAAGGACAACTCCGACGTGGTCCGCCCGCTGCTTGAGAAGTGGAACAAGGCACATCCGGATGAGAAGGTCACGTTCAAGGAACAGTCGGACAATGCCGACCAGCAGCACGATGACCTTGTGAAAAACTTTCAAGCGAAAAACGCCGACTACGATGTCGCCAGTGTCGACGTCATCTGGACGGCGGAGTTTGCCGCCAAGGGTTGGTTGCAGCCCTTGAAGGACACCCTGAAGGTGTCCACGGAAGGCATGCTGCCGGCAACGGTGGAAACCGGTACGTACAAGGATGTGCTGTACACGCTCCCGCAAACCTCCGACGGTGGCTTGCTCTACTACCGCAAGGACCTGGTCCCCAACCCGCCCAAGACGTGGGAGGAAATGATGGGCATGTGCTCCATCGCCAAGGACAAGGGCATTGACTGCTATGCCGGACAGTTTGCCCAGTACGAGGGCCTGACGGTGAACGTTTCCGAGGCCATCAACAGTGAGGGCGGCCAAATCGTTGACAAGGAAGGCAAGGCCACGGTGAATTCGCCGGAAGCCAAGGCCGGCCTGGAGAACTTGGTGGACGCCTACAAGAACGGAAACATCCCGAAGCAGGCGCTGACCTACCAGGAGGAGCAGGGCCGCCAGTCGTTTGAGGCCGGCAAGCTGATGTTCCTGCGCAACTGGCCGTATGTGTACAACCTGGCCAAGACTGACGGATCCTCCACAGTGAAGGACACCTTCGGGGTTGCCCCGCTGCCCGGCAAGGACGGGCCCGGCGCATCGACCCTTGGCGGCCACAACATGGGTGTGAGCGTGTATTCCAAGAACAAGGCCACGGCCAAGGATTTCCTGGAATTCATGACCACCGAAGAGACACAGAAGTTCTACGCCACCCAGGGATCCCTGGCGCCGGTGCTGGCTTCCTTGTACGACGACGCTGACCTCATCGCCCAGCTGCCGTACCTGCCAGTGCTGAAAACCTCGATTGAGAACGCCGTTCCCCGTCCCGTGACGCCGTTCTACCCGGCTGTCACCCAGGCCATTCAGCAGAACAGTTTCGCTGCACTGCAGGGAAGCAAAACCGTTGACCAGGCCTTGACCGACATGGAGGCGGCCATCGGCACGGCGGGCGCCAAGTAGCCAACCCCCGGCCCCGGTCCCGAATGACGGGACCGGGTCGGGCCGGTGGGATCGGGCCAAGCCGGTGCCGATTGCGAACTCCGGCCCCGCCAGTTCTCAATCCGCCAGGGCAGACGGTGGGTGTCAGGCCATGCGCAGGCTGGCAGACCCGGGCGGTTTGCACGACAAGCTAGCCCAGCAAGTTTGCCCGGCAAATTGCCCGGCAAGTTTGTACGGTCCGAATAGTTTTTGCGCGCGGCACCACCCCTGCGGGACCGGTGCCGCGCAGCCGCACCACCCCGCTGGCGGTGGCGCACACCAACGAACGTGGTGAAAGGAGCAGGCATGTCGACACATGTGGATCCGGAGGCCCGGCGCAAAGGAGCGCGGGGCGGGCCCGGGAACAGCAAGGAAGTGGGAGCTGACCGCAAGGAAAAGACCCAGGGCCGGCTGGCAACACTGCTGATAATTCCAACAATGATCGTCCTGGCGATTGTGATCCTGTACCCGGTGATCAACGCAATCATCATGTCGCTGGAACAGGATGAGGGGCTGGACCCGGTCACGGGAACCTTCGTGGCAGGTGGTTTTGCCGGATTCGCAAACTACATCCACTGGCTGTTCCAGCAGTGCCAGTCGGCAAGCGGGGAGACAGTCAGCTGTCCGCCGGGAACACTGGGGGCGCAGTTTTGGTCCGCCACCGGAGTGACGTTCTTCTTCACAGTGGTGACGGTGTTCTTTGAAACCATTCTGGGGTTCTGGATGGCCCTGATCATGGCCCGCACGTTCCGGGGCCGCAGTGTCCTGCGTGCGGCGGTGCTGGTGCCGTGGGCCATTCCCACAGCCGTCACGGCAAAGTTGTGGTTTTTCATCTTTGCCTTTGATGGCATCGCCAACACCTTGTTCAACACCTCGATCCTGTGGACGGGCAGCGAGGGCCCGGCACGGACTGCCATCATCATTGCCGATATATGGAAAACCACCCCGTTCATGGCCCTGCTGATACTGGCCGGCCTGCAAATGATCCCATCGGACATTTACGAGGCAGCCAAGGTTGACGGTGCCTCCGCGTGGCAGCGGTTCCGGTTGATCACCCTGCCACTGGTCAAACCTGCCTTGATGGTTGCCATCTTGTTCCGCACCCTTGACGCACTTCGCATGTACGACCTGCCGGCGATCATGACAGGAGGCGCCAACGGCACCACAACGCTCTCAATTCTGGTGGTCAACCAAATCCGGATTGGCTTCAATTCGGCAGCAGCCCTGTCGACCATCACGTTCCTGATCATCTTCATAGTCGCATTCATCTTCGTCAGGTTCCTGGGTGCCAACGCCGTTGAATCCGCCAGTGGCGGAGCAAAGGGGAAGCTGAAATGAGCACCGCAACGCAATCCGTGAGCGCACACACTGCGGCCGCCAAGGGCGTTGCCCGCAAGCGCCAGCGCTGGGCCAGTTCCCGCACCTACATCAGCGCCGCCGTCATTGTCATCTGGTGTCTGTTGCCATTTTATTGGATGGTTGTCACGGCCTTCCGGCAAGTTGGGTACACCTTCGACCCGACACCCTTTTTCACCCACGTCACGTGGGACAACTTCGCAACAGCGTTCTCATCCGAGATGGGCAACCACCTGGACAGGGCGCTGCTGAACTCGCTCTTCGTTTCAGGTGTCACCACAGTTGTTGCACTGTTGTTTGGCGTGTTTGCCGCTTACGCACTGGCCCGGCTGAATTTTCGCGGGAAATTCCTGGTCCTGGGCGTTGTCCTGGGAGCCTCCATGTTCCCCGGCGTGGCCATCGTGACACCGTTGTTCCAACTGTTCACGAACATCAACTGGATGGGCACTTACCAGGCGTTGATCATTCCCAACATTTCCTTTGTGCTTCCGCTGACGGTGTACACACTGACATCCTTCTTCCGGGAAATGCCATGGGAGTTGGAGGAGGCGGCCCGCATTGACGGCTGCACAGCGGGGCAGGCATTCCGCAAGGTCATCATGCCACTGGCTGCGCCAGCGGTTTTCACAACAGCCATCCTGGCGTTCATCGCAGCATGGAATGAATACCTGATCGCCAGCATCCTGTCCAACGACACCACGCAAACGGTCACCGTGGCGATTGCCAGCTTCGCCGGCGCCCAGCCGCACCAGGAGCCGTACACGGCAGTCATGGCGGCAGGCACCGTGGTGACCATTCCTCTGGTGATCCTGGTGTTGATCTTCCAGCGCAAGATTGTCGCCGGACTCACAGCAGGGGCGGTGAAGTAGGCCATGGAACGCCCCACACGCAAGCAGCCGACGAAACCCAACGGTCTGCATATCCCCACGACCAAACAAAAAAGTGGTGAAGACTTTGACATCATCATCGGATTTCTCGGCTTCTGGGCGGTGCTGCTCTTTGGTGTGACCGTCTGGCTGGAGGTGACGGGGCAGCCGGCATTGATCTGGGCGCTGGGATTGCTGCTCGTTTGCTTGGGACTGTGGGGCATGATCCGGCTCCGCAGGAAACTCCCCAACAGGCGCGGCCGGCGGCCCCAGTAGACAAACCCCCGCAACACCGATGACGAAGGACTGCAAGGAGGCGGCATGGGAGTCAGCATTGACGACGTCGCAGCACGTGCAGGGGTGTCAACCGCCACTGTCTCACGTGCGCTCCGGGGTCTGCCGCGGGTCAGCCCGGCCACGCGGGAACGTGTCCTGGCTGTGGCGCAGGACCTGGGGTATGTGCCCTCACCCTCAGCAACCCGATTGGCGACGGGACGGACAAAAACAGTGGGCGTGCTCGTGCCGTTCATCGACCGTTGGTATTTTGCGCATGCCTTGGAAGGGATCGAC
Source organism: Specibacter sp. AOP5-B1-6 (assembly GCF_052376555.1). Taxonomy (NCBI): domain Bacteria; kingdom Bacillati; phylum Actinomycetota; class Actinomycetes; order Micrococcales; family Micrococcaceae; genus Specibacter; species Specibacter sp. AOP5-B1-6. The sequence goes on along the minus strand of NZ_JBQSVT010000051.1, from coordinate 12,361 downwards.
CAGGAACTGCGTGAACACGGCTACAACCTGATGCTTTTCAGCCTCGGAGGCTACCAGCACGGGCAACGGCGCCGGTTTTCGGAGCCAATGGTGCGCAAACATGTTGACGCGCTGGTGGTCCTGTGCCTGGGACTTTCCGGCGTCGAACTTGAGGAGCTGAAGCACGCACACATTCCCCTCATAGCCGTGGGCGGTCCCGTCGTTGGCTGCCACGGTGTGCACATCGACGATACTGCCGCGGCCACCGAAGCCACCCAGCACCTGATCGATCTGGGACACCGCGCCATCGGGCAGCTGCGCGGAGGAAGCAAGGACGAAAAGAACTTTATCGTCCCCGTGCTCCGGTCACGGGCCTTTGAGGCCACCATGCACCGGGCCGGACTGCAGGTGCGGCCCGAATGGAACGTTGCCGGCAACTTCACCGTCCTCGAAGGCGTGGCCGCGGCGGGCCGGCTGTTTGATCAGCCCGGCGAACGGCCCACAGCCGTCTTCTGCGGATCGGACGAGATGGCGTTGGGACTCATGTTTGAGGCGCGCCGGCGCGGCATCCGCATCCCGGCGGACCTCTCCGTGGTGGGGATCGACGACTACGACTTTTCCGGGCCCGCAGGACTGTCCACGATTGCACAGAAACCCATTGACCATGGCCGCGTGGCGGCGCAAATGTTGTTGGCGGAACTGAACGGCAACACCGGAGCGAGCCAGGAAAGAATCATGCCGATTAACCTCGTTCAGCGTGAAACCACCGCGCCCCCGCGCTGAGAAGTCGGGCCCACGCGTCCGGGGTTCCCTGGCCGAGCGAAGCGAGGTTAGGGAGGACGTGGGTGGGCCCACGCGTCCGGGGTTCCCTGGCCGAGCGAAGCGAGGTTAGGGAGGACGTGGGGACTAGCTTGCCCGGGCCAGCTGCCTGATGGGCATCCAGCGGTTGGCCAGCCTGCGGTAGGCGGCCGCCGCGCCGGTGAAATCTCCCTCGGCCAGGCACTGCAGCCCCATGTGCACGTCGGCGGGGGAATCGTCGGGATGGACCCTGTTGGCCACCGGGCCGTAATCGAGCTCCACCACTCCGCCGTCGGCAAAGCCGCCCAACCAGCGGCCGAGGTCCTCGAGCTCGGAGAACAGGTCAAGGTCGGGCGCCATCTCGGCGAGCATCAACAGCATCCGTTCGGCCCGGCCCACGGCAATCGACAGCGGCACCTGGATCCGGACCGTCAGGATCCTGCCGTTGGACTCAACCACCTCCATACGGTCATTGGCATAGACGAGAATGAACCAGCTGAAGGGGATGCCCCACGTCGACGACCGTGTTTGCAGCGCCATTTCCAGCTGCGGGGCGGCCGTGGCGCGGGCAAGGTCAAGTGCCCACTCCTCCTGGGGAAGAACCAAGGTGGCCAGTTGTTCGAGGTTTCCCGCCAGTAGTTCGGCCGTGCCGGCAACGGATCTGGCAACCACCTGGTTGGGTGCGTAGAGCAGCGGTTCGCCCTCTCCCAGGGTGAGCGTGCGCACCCTGTCCCCGGACGTCGTCGGAAGTGGATTGGGGCGGGCACGGCTCACCCGGGACAGCGAATCCGCAAGCTCGGTGGCATCAACGCTGACGGCGTTCTGTTCGGGCCCCACCCGGCTCTGCAGGTAGGCGAACTCGGCCTCGGTGTAAGCCTCGCGGGGCAGGTAGACGCGCAGGCTCGAGACGAAAGGGAGCTGCACCCCGCCCAAATACAGCCCGTCCGGCATGGCTCAGCCCAGCTCCACAATGACAGGGGCGTGGTCCGAGGCGCCCTTGCCCTTGCGTTCCTCGCGGTCGATTTCAGCGGCGGTGACCCGGGCAGCGAGGGCGGGGGAGGCCAGCACGAAGTCGATGCGCATGCCTTCCTTTTTGGGAAAGCGCAGCTGGGTGTAATCCCAGTAGGTGTAGACCCCGGGGCCCGGGTGCAGGGGACGCACGACGTCGGCAAAGCCTGCCGCTTCAAACGCTGAGAAGGCTGCCCGCTCGGGTTCGCTGACGTGAGTCAGGCCCTGGGTGCGGAAAAAGTCGATGTCCCAGACGTCGTCGTCCTGCGGGGCGATGTTCCAATCGCCCGTGAGCGCAATCTGGGCGTTGGGGTCGGCGGCCAGCCAGCCGGCGGCCTGGTTCTTGAGCTCGTCGAGCCACTGGAGCTTGTAGGGCATGTGCTCGTCGTCGAGGGCACGGCCGTTGGGGACGTACAGGCTCCAAATGCGCACGCCGTTGCAGGTGGCGGCGATGGCGCGGGCCTCCTGGACGGGATCCTTGCCGCCCTTGCCGAAGGCCGGCTGTCCCGAGAAGGTGCGCTCCACGTCCTCGAGGCCCACACGGGAGGCGATGGCCACGCCGTTCCACTGGCTGAAACCAAAGTGGGCCACCTCGTAGCCGTTGTTTTCAAAGAGTTCCCAGGGGAAGTTCTCGTCCTTGCATTTGGTTTCTTGGATGGCGAGCACGTCGGCATCGGTGCGGCGCAGCCACTCCTCCACACGGTCGGCGCGGGCACGGAGCGAGTTCACATTCCAGGTAGCAATCTTCACGTCTCCAAGCTATCAAGTTAAGCCGGGCAGGGCCCGCGGCCGCCGCAGGGGACTCTTGGGAATTGTGGGCAGGGACACTGCCGCGGCCCCGCCGGGAGCTGCATTCAGTTGCCCAGGGTTACAAAACGGTAACTCTTGTGCGGCCCGGTGCGCGGCCGCAAATGGAGACATTGCTTTCCTTTGGCGCCTAATAGTGCCCAAATTACGCTGGTAGCGAACGTCGGTTTGTTAGGGTGGGAAGCGAACCAGTAGACCGACAAGCCTGCGGGCAACTGCCATACAACTTCTGCGACGATGACGAATCATCGTCGCATTTGCATGCGGCAGCCAGACACAGGCCGTCGAACTGGCGGTAGGGATAGCTTCCCATTGCCTGCCCTGAGGGTGGGACCGTCTTTCCTTGCAGCCCCGGCCGGGGCATGCGGGAAGCGAAGAGTTTGACGCGTAACAAACGCCTGCAGCACGAGATCACTAATTGCAGCGTTCAGGATCCACTGCACTAGGTGGGTTCCGAACCGCTGTGTAGATGGGTACTACGTGTACGAATCCAAACAAAACGACGTGAAACAGCACGATACGGCGGATCTGGCCGGAAAATCGGCCGGGGACGGCACTGCGCTGAGTGTCAAGAATGTTTACAAGGTCTTCGGCAAGCGCCCCACCGAAGTTATCAAGCGCCTCAAGGGCGGCAAGAAACGCGATGAATTGACCGCGCTCGGGACGGCGGCTGTCATTGACGCGTCCTTTGATGTTAAAAAAGGCGAAATCTTTGTTGTCATGGGACTGTCCGGCTCCGGCAAGTCCACGCTGATCCGCACCCTGAACGGGCTGTGGGCGCCCACCGAGGGCTCGGTCGTCATCGGCGGCACAGACATTTCAAAGATCAGCGACAAGGAACTGCGCCGCGTGCGCCAGCAGAAGATCTCCATGGTCTTCCAGCACTTCGCGCTCATGCCGCACCGCACGGTGCTGGAAAACGCCGCCTACGCACTTGAGGTCCAGGGTGTGGCCAAGGCTGACCGCCTGGCCCGCGCCGAGAAGATCCTTTCCCTGGTGGGACTTGAAGGCTGGGGCGAGAAGTACCCCGGTGAGCTTTCCGGCGGCATGCAGCAGCGCGTTGGCCTGGCCCGTGCCCTGTGCGCCGAGACTGACATCCTGCTCATGGACGAGGCGTTCTCCGCGCTCGACCCGCTGATCCGCCGCGAAATGCAGGAACAGCTGGTGCTGCTGCAGTCAGAGCTGGACAAAACCATTGTCTTCATCACCCACGACCTCAACGAGGCCATGTTCCTGGGTGACAGGATCGCCGTCATGCGTGACGGGGAGATCGTGCAGATCGGCACCCCGGATGAGATTCTCACCAACCCGGCGAACGACTACGTTGCACAGTTTGTGCAGGACGTGGACCGGACCCGCGTGCTTACGGCAGGCGGCGTGATGGAACCCGCGCTTGCCGTTGTGAACCTCTCCGGCGGCCCCCGCAACGCCCTGCGCACCATGCGTGACCTGCAGGTGTCCGCCGCATTTGTGGTGGACCGCCGCCGCAATTACCTGGGCACCGTGCGCGATCGTGACGTCATGACGCAGGTTGAAGCGCACAGCTCCGACTTGAATGCCGTGGTCCGCAACGGCATCGAACCGGTCAGCCCGGACACCGCCTTGAATGACCTGTTTGGCCGCGCAGTGGAGAGCCCCATTCCGCTTCCCGTGGTTGACGACGCCGGACGGCTGGTGGGCGCGTTGCCGCGAGTGACGCTGCTGGCTGCGCTGGGCAACGTGCCTTCCACCACCGGGGAATTCCCTGTGGTTGATGCCGTCGCTGCACCCATCCCCGAACAAGTTGTCACCGCCGCGTTGGCGAAGACCGAAGGAGACGCATAGTGGAATCGAATTTTAGAATCCCGCTGGGCGAGTGGGTTGAGGTTGGCCTTGACTGGCTGACCACCACCTTCGACAGCGTCTTCGACATCATCCGCAGTATTTTTGTTGGTGCCTACGACGGCCTCGACTGGTTGCTGACAACACCTCCCTTCTGGGTCATTATCGTAATTTTTGCCGCGATTGCCTGGTGGGCGAGCGGTTGGAAACTCGGTGTGGGCACGGCAATCAGCTTCACCATCATCGTTGGCGTGAACCAATGGGAAAACGCCATGGATACGCTGGCCCTGGTGGCCATCGCCACCGTCGTGGCCGTGGTGATCAGTATTCCGCTGGGTATTTGGGCGGCAAGTTCCAACCGGGCGTCAGGAGTCATCAAGCCCATTTTGGACTTCATGCAGACCATGCCTGCCATGGTTTATCTGATTCCGGCCCTGGTCATGTTCCGGGTGGGCGTGGTGCCGGGCATCATCGCCACAATCATCTTCGCCATGGCCCCGGGCGTCCGCTTCACCGAACTGGGCATCCGCGGGGTGGACAAGGAAGTGGTTGAGGCCGGGCATGCCTTTGGCTCAAGCCCCGGACGAATCCTGCGCCAAATCCAGCTGCCGCTGGCCCGGCCCACCATCATGGCCGGCATCAACCAGGTCATCATGCTCTCGCTGTCCATGGTGGTTATCGCCGGCATGGTCGGCGCCGGCGGCCTGGGCGGGGACATTGTCGCCGCCTTGAACCGCATCGACGCCGGACTCGGCTTCGAAGCGGGCATCGCCGTGGTGATCGTCGCGATCTTCCTCGACCGGGTGACGGCCAGCTTTGGCTCCAACAGCAGCCGGAAGCCCAGCAAGAGCGCCTAAGACCAACTGAACCAAAAGATTTGCAAACCAATCGCGGCAGCCATGAATTCTGGGCTGCCAATGAAAGGAATGAACAATGAACAAGAAATTTATGGGTGTTGTGGCCATGGCGGCAACACTGGCACTGGGCCTGACCGCCTGCGGCTCCGGAAGCGACGCCGCAACGGTGGAGAACGGTGACAAGCAGGACCTGAAGGTTGTCGTGTTCAACGGCTGGGATGAGGGCGTAGCCGCATCCGAGCTGTGGAAGGCGATCCTCACCGAGAAGGGCTACAACGTCGAACTGGAAAACGCCGACGCGGCACCCGTCTACTCGGGTCTTTCCGCCGGCGACTACGACGTTGTGCTGGACACCTGGCTGCCCGTCACACACAAAACCTACATCGAAGAATACGGCGACAAGCTCGTCGACCTGGGCTCATGGTACGACGATGCCAAGCTGACGATCGCCGTCAACGAGGACGCCCCGATCGACTCGCTGGATGAGCTGGCAGCCAATGCCGACAAGTTCGGCAACAAGATCATCGGCATTGAGCCCGGCGCCGGTCTGACCGAAGCCACCACCAACGAGGTCATCCCCGGCTACGGTCTGGACAAGATGGACTACATCACGTCCTCCACCCCGGCCATGCTCTCCGAGCTGAAGACGGCAACGTCCAAGGGTGAGAACGTAGTTGTCACCCTGTGGCGCCCGCACTGGGCCTACGACGCCTTCCCCGTGAAGGACTTGAAGGATCCCAAGGGCACGCTGGGCGCGACCGAAGGCATCCACAGCTTCTCACGTGTGGACTTTGACAAGGACTACCCCAAGCTCAACGGCTGGCTCAAGGACTTCAAGATGGACTCCAAGACGCTGTCCTCGCTGGAGAACGTCATGTTCAACGGCGAAAAGACGGACGACTACACCGAAGTTGTGAAGAAGTGGATCGGTGAAAACCAGGAATACGTGGACTCCCTGACCGCGTAGCCTGCTTCCGGCGGTGGGCGGACCCCTCGCGGGCAGTAAGATTTCCTCGGCCGCGAGCGGCCTTCCGAAATCCATCCCCGCTCCGGGGCCCGGCCACCGCCTCCCAACGCTCCCTCAGTGCACAGTCACTGAGGGGGCGTTTTGGGTTAACTGGGGAAGTCTGACTCCAGATATTCCTTGTTGGTCATGGTTGCTTCCTTGGTGGAACCAGTGCCGTGGCGGGCTTCTTCGTTGGCACGCAGCTCCACGCGGCGGATCTTGCCGGAAATGGTTTTGGGCAGCTCAGCAAACTCCAGCCGACGGATCCGCTTGTAGACGGGCAGGTGCTCGCGGCAGTAGGCAAAGATGTCCCTGGCCGTGTCGTCGTTGGGCTCATAGGCGGCCGTCAACACAATGTAGGCCTTCGGCACGCTCAGGCGCAGCTCATCAGGCGATGGCACCACGGCCGCCTCGGCCACGGCCGCGTGTTCGAGCAGCACGCTCTCCAACTCAAAGGGAGAAAGCCGGTAGTCGGAGGATTTAAAGACGTCGTCGCTGCGGCCAACATAGGTCAGGATCCCGTTCTCGTCCCGGCTGGCCACGTCCCCGGTGTGGTAATAACCGCCGCGGAAGGCTTCAGCGGTCTTCTCCAGGTCGCCAAAGTAGCCCCTGGTGAGCCCCACGGGGGCGGGGTTCAAGCGCAGGCAAAGCTCGCCGTCGTCCGCTTCCTCACCAGTGAACAGGTCCACAAGGACCACGTCATAGCCCGGCAGCGGGCGGCCCATGGAACCAATTTTCACCGGCTGGCCGGGCGTATTGGCGACCTGCACGGTGGTCTCCGTCTGGCCGAAACCGTCCCGGATGAGCTGGCCCCAGGCCCGCTCGACCTGGCCGATGACCTCGGCGTTGAGCGGCTCGCCGGCGGAGACCACCTTGGTGGGCGGGTGCTTCAGGAGCGTGAGGTCGGCCTGTATGAGCATGCGCCAGACGGTGGGCGGGGCGCAGAAGCTGGTGACGTGTTCGGCGTCCATCTGGGCCATGAGGGCTGCGGCGTCGAAGCGCGCGTAGTTGTAAATGAACACGCAGGCTTCGGCGATCCAGGGCGTGAAGACGTTGGACCAGGCGTGCTTGGCCCACCCCGGAGAGGCGACGTTCAGGTGCACGTCGCCGGGCTCCAACCCAATCCAAAACATGGTGGAGAGGTGGCCCACGGGGTAGGACGTGTGCGTGTGCTCCACCAGTTTGGCTTTGGACGTGGTGCCGGAGGTGAAGTAGAGCAGCATGGTGTCATCGGCCAGTGTGGGGGCGTCCGGCGTGAAGTCCACCGGTGCGGCCGCCGATTCCGCATAGTCAAGAACGGGCCTGTTGGCGGCGGTTGCTGCACTTGCCGTGTTTCCAGTGCTGCCCAGTCCGACGGCGACCAGGGTGTAGTCGCCGGGGACGTCGGCGAACTTGGCTGCGTCCTCTTCGCGTGCGCTGACCCAGCGGGCCTTGCCGCGTTCGACCCGGTCGCGCAGATCGGCCGGGCCCATCATGGTGGTGGTCGGGATCATGACAACTCCGAGCTTGATGCAGGCCAGCATCAGCTCCCACAGCTCAACCTGGTTGCCCAACATGATGATCATGTGATCGCCGCGCCGAATGCCTTTTTCGCGGAGCCAGTTGGCCACCTGATTGGACCGGAGAGACAGGTCCTTGAAGCTGCGCCGGGTGGATGTGCCATCCTGTTCCACGATTACCAGTGCGGGATTGTTGGCCGTGACCGGGTCCTGGCCGAGTTTGTCGGTCCAGTCGAGGGCAAAGTTGAACTCGGTGAAGCGGGGCCAAACAAATTCGCGCTGCGCGCGGGCGTTGTCCAGACGCATGCCAAGCAATTGGTTGCGGGCTGCGCGGAATTTCTCAGTGACGTTCATGGTGTCCACCTCTCGGCTTCATTGCCGGTGTTTGAATTATTCTGAATATACGCCCGGGGCCCGCAATGGGGCTGCTAATTCCACCAGTCGTCGAGCAGCGAGACCGGGGTGGTGCGCTTGTGCCGGCTCTGCAGGAAGCGGCGTTCGATGGCCTGGGCTGCCGCCTCGGGGATGGCGCTTCCTTCGAGATAGTCGTCGATGTCGTCGTAGCTGATGCCGAGTTCGTCTTCATCGGTGCGGCCGGGGACGCCGTCGAGCAGGTCTGCGGTGGGCGCCTTGTTCCAGAGTTGTTCGGAGGCGCCCAGGTGTTTGAGCAAGGCCCTGTTCTGGCGCTTGTTCAGGGTGAACAGCGGGAGAATGTCTGCGCCGCCGTCGCCGAACTTGGTGAAGAAACCTGTGACCGATTCGGCGGCGTGGTCGGTTCCGATGACCAGCAGGCTGTCCTGGCCGGCGAGGGCATACTGGGCGATCATGCGGCTGCGGGCCTTGATATTGCCCTTGTTGAAGTCGGTGACGTCTTCCGTGGCCGTCTTGGCGAACTCGGCCTCAAAACCGTCCACGGCCGGTGCGATGTTGAAGGTCCGCTCGGTTTTCGCGTTGATGAATTCGAGCGCTGCTTGTGCGTCATCTTCGTCGTGCTGCACGCCGTAGGGCAGGCGGACGGCAATGAAATTCGCGTCCAGGCCCTCGTCCGCAAGTTCCTCCACGGCCAGCTGGGCCAGCCGCCCGGCCAAGGTGGAATCCAAGCCGCCGCTGATGCCGAGCACATAGCCCCTGGTGCCGGTGGCTTTCAGGTAATCCTTCAGGAATTTGACCCGCCGTGCGATTTCCGCGGCCGGGTCAATCGTCGGCTGGACACCAAGTTCTTCAATGATCCGTGCTTGTAGTTCGCGCATGTGACCAGCGTATCCCGTCCTTGTTTCGGCGGTGTTGCGTGCTCGCAATTACAATGAAACCCATGACTTCCACTCTCGCCGCTGACCGCGCCCGCCTGCTCGAACTCGTCAAGGAACTCGCCGTGGTTCACGGCAAGGTGATCCTGTCCTCCGGCAAGGAGGCCGACTACTACATCGACCTGCGCCGCATCACCCTCCACCACGAAGCTTCCCGCCTGGCCGGCCGCGTCATGCTGGCCATGCTGGACGACGCCGGAATCGAGTTTGAGACTGCCGGCGGCTTGACCATGGGTGCAGACCCGGTCGGCACTGCACTCATGCACGCAGCAGGCGATGCCGGTCGCCCGATCGACGCTTTCGTTGTTCGCAAGGCGCAAAAGTCCTACGGCATGGGTCGCCAGGTTGAGGGCCCCGGCGTTGACGGGCGCAAGGTTGTTGTCCTCGAGGACACCTCCACCACCGGCGGATCTGCGCTGGCCGCTGTTGAAGGCGTGCGCAAGGCAGGCGGCAACATTCAAGCCGTGGCCGTCATCGTTGACCGCGACACGGGCGCGAAGGAACGCATCGAAGCCGAAGCCAACATCCCGTACCTGTTCATCTTCGGCAAGGACGAACTCGGCCTGGACTAATCCCGGGGCCCTCCCACCGTTCGCAGGCCCGCGGCGGGGCCCTCGGTCGCGTGGGCCCATCCACGGTCTCCCACCGCTCGCGCGCTGGTCCAAGGCGTCGGCGGTGGTGCCTGTGATGATTGTGGCCGCCCATGAACTCAGGCATGCAACACTTCCTTTGATGTGAAGTTCCGTGCGGTTGCACATTGTCCAATTCCGATTTCACAGCCCGCAGCAGAGCATCAGTACCGATCCGTAACTTTTTTGATCCAGCACTTGAAAGGAATGTTTTGTCGAAGCTGTATTTTCGCCACGGCGCCATGAACTCGGGCAAGTCGACGGGTTTGTTGCAGGCTGCGTTCAATTATGAGGAACGCGGCCAGCGGGTTCTGCTGGCGAAGCCTGGCGTGGACACCAAAGGTGAGAACGCGATTGTTTCGCGCCTCGGCGTCCGCCGGGAAGTGGATTTCGTCATCCCTCCGGGTGCCGACGCCCGCGCGTTGTTTGCCACTCAGGTTGTTGGCGACGACCCCGATGCGCTGCTCCAACACGTGGAACTGGCGCCTGTCGCCTGCCTGCTCGTGGACGAAGCCCAGTTCCTCGATCCCGCCCAGGTCGACGATCTATTCCGGATCGCGGTGCTGGACGGGGTGCCCGTGCTGGCCTACGGACTCCGAACCGACTTCCGCACCCGCGCGTTCCCAGGGGCCGCACGGTTGCTGGAAATAGCGCATTCGCTGGAAGAACTAAAAACCATTTGCCGGTGCGGCCGGAAGGCCATGTTCAACACCCGCCGGGTCGGCGGCGAGATCGTGTTCGACGGCGAACAAGTCGCCATCGAAGGGTCCGAGGTCTGGTACGAATCGCTCTGCGGCACCTGCTATCTGCAGGAATCCGGCGGACAGCTGGGCGCCTGAGCGGGCATCCCCAGGCGCGGGGTTAGGGCTTCGGTTCCAGAATGCGCTGGAAGAGGATGTGGTCCTGCCACTGGCCGGCAATTTTCAGGTATTGGGGCGCGAATCCGTAACGGCTGAAACCGTTGTTCGCCAGAACCTTTTGCGAGCGTACGTTGTGCGTAAGTGTTTCCGCCTGGAGCCGGTGGAGACCCAGTTGGGTCGTCGCGTATTCGGCGGCTTCCCCAACGGCGGTGGTGGCCAGTCCGGCGCCGGTTTCATGCTCACTCACCCAATACCCGAGGCTCGCTGATTGGAAGGCTCCGTGGACAATCCCGTTGATGTTCAAGCGCCCGGCAATTGAGCCGCCCGGGTTGAGGATTACCAGCGGCACCATACCGCCGTTCTCGCAAGCCTCCAGTGCGACGCGGGCGAGCTCTGTTTGCTTGCCCACACTGAAGAAATCGTCGTCTCGCAACGGATCCCATTGACGCAGGAACTCGCGATTCCTGACCAGGAGCTCCGTCAGCTCTTCGACGTCCGATGGTTGCATCAATCTGGTGGTGGTGCCCGTGGCGCACTTCCTTTTCTCGTAGTTGGGTCACCAGCATAACCGGGCCAGACGGCAGGCTTTGGCTCGCGGGATCGGAATCACCGGGCGGCAGCTTGCGCGGGCGCTGCCGGGGGAGTTGTCCCCATCGCGGTACCTTGTGGAGTCCTTATAGGATCGAGGGAAAGCGTTGCTTGTAGCTGCTGCGCGGAAGAAGGAGCCTCCACATGTCCATGCCACCACCGGTGCCGGGTCCGCCCGAACAGAATCCTGACCCCAATGCGGAGCAGCCGCCGCAGCAGTCCCAGCACCCGGACCGGGACCAGTACGGCCAGCCCCAGCAGTGGCAGCAGCCCGATCAGCCGCAGTACCCGGGCCAAGCCCAGCCTGAGCAGTATGGTCAAGTTGGCAATGGTTGGTCGCACCAGCAGCCGCAGTACGACCAGTCCCAATACGGCCAGCCTCAGCAGGGGCAACAGCCGCAATACAGCCAGCCACAGTACGGGCAGCCGCAGCAGAACCAGCCCCCGTACCCAAGCCAGCCCGAGTTCGGGCACGGGCAGCCTCCCGCAGCTCCCTATGCCCAGCCGTATTATGGCGTGCCGGGTGGCATGCCGCCGGCTCCCAAAAAGAAGTCAGTGCTGCCATGGGTTCTTGGCGGCGGAGCGGTCCTGTTCCTGGCCCTGGTAATCGGGGCGGGGTTCTTGGTTGCGGGCGTTGTTGGTGGCGGCAACAAGGCGGACATGGTGGATTCCACCACGGTCGCCGCTTCCTTCAAATACCCGGAGGGATGGATTGAAAACGGCCAGAATGTCACGATCATCAAGGATGACGGCAGCCAGCCTGACGAGCGTTTCAACGCCATCAACCAGGAGAAGGACGCCACGGCCCTTCTGACGTACGAGGCGGGCGCCAAACCGGACGGCGAGGTCACGCAGGAGAAAATTCACGCCGCCATTGACCAGGGTTTTCAAGCGCAATTGGACGCCACGCAGGAAGACCTGGTCTATTTCCGTGCCAGTTCGGGGTTCGGCTGCCTGGAGGACTTCAACTACACGCAGGAGCCGTCCCTGGTGGAACGGGACGGCATGTACGGGTACAGCTACGGCTACACCTGCGAGAGCTACCAAGGCAGGGTCGAAGGTCAGTATTTTGTTGCCTATGATGCGTCAGGGGTCTCGCATCGGATGACGGTGGAGGCGCTGCAAGCCGAGTGGGACAACCACAAGGCAACCTTGACCGAGATCATCCCGTCGCTCAAACCTGCGGCTTAATCGGCCGTGGC
>NZ_JBQSVT010000050.1:0-26812 GCF_052376555.1 Specibacter sp. AOP5-B1-6 | reverse complement strand
GGGTGATGTTCTGTGCTGCCGCGATCCAGGGATTCACCCCCTGGCTCGTCACGTTCTGCTCGGTCATGGTCACAGCCCCCTCGCCACCGCTGCTGCTGCCCGCAGCCACGCCCGGCGTGTAGCGAGGCGGAGGGCACCATAACGGATCTGTCCGGATTTCAGCGCCGGATCGAAGGGAACCACCACCACGTCCCGCACATACGGCCGGAACTTTGCTGCTGTCGCCTGTGAGAGCTTGGCTTCACCTTCCTGCCGTTCGGAAACAACGACCACGGCGGTGGCGGCCAGGCCGGCGGCTCGTTCTCCCTTGAGGTCCAGGCCCTGCAAGGTCAGCAAGGCAGCTTCTACGCGGTCTTCTTCGTTGGTGGTGGGCACCACCAACTGGTCTGCGTGGTCGATCATGCGGTTCCACTCGGCGCTGCGGTGATTGTTCCCGGAATCCATGAGGATCAGGCGGAAATACTTCGAGACCACGCGGTGGAGAATATCCACTTCTTCGGCCGTCACTTCGTGGGTGCCGTCCACGTCCGAGTCAGAGCGCAGAACATCGTATTTGTCGGTGTTCTGATGGTGCACATAGGCGTTGATATCTGCTGCCTGGGCCGTGGGAGAGAGCAGGGCATCGGCGCTGGCAATCACGTCCAGGGCGCTCCTGGTGTGGTCCCCCTGTTGTGTGCGCCAGCCCAGGGTGCCTGTGGTGGGGTTGTTGTCCCAAGCGCAAACACTGGCACCGTTGCGACCGAACACGGCCGCCAGGTCAGCGACGGTGGGTGTCTTGTTAGAGCCGCCCTTCTGATTGACCACAGCAATAGTGCGAGTGCCGGCGAAGTGCTTGGACACCATTCGGATATCCTCGCGTTCGCTCAGTTCCTCCGCTGATGGTGCCAAAGACAATCCGAAGTTGTTCAGCATTCCCCGGAAGCCTTGCGTGGCAGGTTCAACGGTGCTTGGCGCGGCCAGGAAGGAACCAGCTTCACGCAAGGCCCGCCGCCCACTGGGGGCCTCCTGGACAGCCGGGGCAGCTGTTGACGGCGTGTTCTCGACGGTGGCCACGGCCTGCCCCTGTGCCACCGGAGTCTTGGGAACATCCTGAACGTCCACGGCAGGAACGATCAATGGAACCTCATTGGTTATCGGCGCTTCGGGCTCTACTTCAACCTCCCCACTAGGGGAGCAAAGCAAAGTAGTGAGCCCCGTTTCGTCCATGGTGCTGATACGCACCGGGCGGCCATGCTTGGCAGCTTCCACGAATACGCGCCCCATGAGGGACTGGCGCAGCTCGTCGGCGCTGGTGCCCGTGTGGGTTTCCTCCGTGGCGTCGATGGTCAACACCCCAGTGTCGTCACTGTTGATGATGGCGCTGATGACTGGCGAGGCTTGAACGAGTGATTTATCAATAGCCATGCTTGTTTCTTCCTTTCGATGATTTCGGTTTAGTGCAGGCCCGCAGGCATAGTGATGTGGCTGATTCTCCACTCCCGGTTGGCCGCCTTACGCAGCAGCTCGAAGTCAAAAACGCCTACGGTGGTGGAAAGTTCAACATGCACCCCAAACCCGTTGTCGGGATCAATGACCAGCTTTGCCGGCTCCTTGGTGGTGAATGCTGGCAGATTCGCCGGGTCCACGCCCTGGTAAAGAGCACCAGCCTCAGGCGTCATATATTGGGCCAGATCATAGATCCAGGTCTTCCCGTCCACTTTGGGACGGTTGTAGAGGGCCATCGCCTTAGTTGCAACATCCAGCGCATCGGCTTTGGATTTGTCATCCCACCCCGGACTAGTAGGCCCTGTATGGTCCGCCTGAGGCTTCCCGTCACAGGAACCGCACTCTGTGGCCGGTGTAGTGGCCGTGGCGGACACCGCAGGACTGTGAGCCGCTGGGGCGGCTTGCGGTGCCGAACAGCCAGCCAACAAGACCGCAGCGAGTCCCAACGGTGCAACCAGGGCGAAGAACTTGTTTTTCATGTGAATCGAATCCTTTTCTCGGTCAGGCCGCTTTAGCGAACTGCTCCGCAGTAGGGATGAGTAGATAGCCAGAGGGCGAGGTAGGCGCAATGATCCGTGTGTAGTACGCACCGAACTTGTCCGGCCCCATGTTGTAGCCCTCTTCGATGACCTGGCCATCGGCAGTGATTTCCTTCACCACGGCCACATGACCCCACTGAGGCGAGCCGCCAGGATTGCCAAGGCCGTACCAAATAATGGCCCCCACCTTCGGCGTATTGGTCACGGCCCAGCCCTCCCGCTGCCAAGTCGGCCCCCACGTCATTGCATTGCCGGGCCCGAGTCCACGGGCATCCATCTGTGACTGATCGGTAATGCCGAGCTGCTGCATCATGCGCCACCAGGCAAAGTCCGTGCAGTTCTTATAGGAAAAACCGGTAACGGGATTGTCGCCGTTGTAGACACCGAAGCCGAAAGGGTAATCATCGTCTTTACCCAAATCCCCCGGGGTCCCGGGGACACCCCCACAGGAGGCCTCCGTAGTCGAAATACCTGCCAACGCGGACACAACCTCACTGGCTGCGTCGAAATATTTGGTGTAGTGGTCCGGGTCCGCATTGCCCTGGACCGCGTAGGCCGCCCGGGTGGGAGTCATCGACTCCCACCCCTGCACCTTCATGAGCGCCTTGAAAAAGTTGGTGGCGCTAATGGTGGGGTTCATGCGATCTTCGTACGTTCCCCAGGCACCGTTATCACGCTGCTGGAAAAGTCCCCGCGAATCAGCCCCGGCATTATCGCCGACATCCTTCACGGTCAAACTTGATTCACCCATGGCAACCATGACGCCCACCGTCTGGCCCTGAGTCGAGAGCTTCAACTTTTGGCCGGCGTTGATAATCAATGCCGCATTCTGGAGCTGGACCCCCTGGTAACCGGCAACCGCAGCTGTCGGCAGTTTGCCCGCATCGACCGAAACACCAGGCGGACAAGCCGCCGCAGCGGGAGCACTATTACCCATGCCAACCACGATCAAAACGACAAGTAGGACAGGTACCAGGAACACGCCCGCTACCAGGGCAACAATCCCCGATCCGGAATCCTCATTCACAAGAACACCGAGACTAACGGGCCGGCAAACAACACGGCCACGGTGCCGCGACTGGTCAAAACCTCAACTAGAGACCTCACGAAATACCCTTCCAAATTTGGCGGTGAGGCACCGTGAAGCGCTCCCCCCAATTTCCTGCACTAATAAGTCCACAGTTTGTAGAAATTCTTCCATGGACCACTGACACCAAAGCACCAGATCCGCCCAAATCCGCGGGGACTGTCCTTTTGGACAGTGGTACTGGCTTGTTACTCATACCTCTAGTGTAATGCATTTAAAGCACTAGTGCATTAAGTGCACTAGGATCGTGATTAGCTTTTACTTGTAAGTAGTAGAAAATAGGAGGATGCCCAGATATGTCAGCCCCAAGACCCCCTTGCCCGAGCGGGTGGCCATTGTGACGGCAATTTTGGGAGTACCCGCACTTCGCGCGGAGATCCTAAGGCAGCTCTCACTTTCCCCGGACGGGGCAACCAGTGGAGACATAGCGACAGCGATTGGCACCAGGTACCAAACCGTTCAGCGGCACTTGGACCAGCTTGAAGAACTTGGAGCAGTGTCGGCCAGTGTCCCAGCTCCACGAGGCGGGCACCACGTTGTTTTCCGACTAGTCCCCAGCGCATTGGATGCGGCTCTAGCGGAGAATGCCCTTTACATCCAGGGAAAATAGCGACACGCCGAAACTGCTACCAAGCAAAACTCGCCACATAGGTCTAGGCTTAACACATGGGACAGATAAGGCGTAAGCGCGGATCGGTAGACGGCTATAAGCAGGTTAACTACCTAATCCCCCCCGAAAGAAAACTACTCCTCGAAGAAGTTTCCCGCCGGATGCATGTACCCGCTGCCGAAGGATTGTCACAAATCCTGGCACATTTGGAACTAGAACACGATGGATTGCCCGCGTGGTTTGACCGCGACCAGCTACCGGAGGAACTGCCTATACGCAAGGCCGGTTAAAACGAAGAAGCCCCGCTAAGCGGGGCTTCGGTCCGTATCAAGTTATTCAAGCTTTTCACCCTCATGCTTGGCGGCGGAGGTGAAAGGCTCCCACAGCTACACCGTAACGGAGTCTCTGTATGTCCTTAAGCTTACCCTTAAGCCCCCTTCTTATGCCAGAAGCACCGCAGGACGGTGCACAGCAGGCCAGCAATGACGATGGCCCCACCAGGTTGCACTTGACGGTGGAGAACGTTGTCACGCTTGGCGCGGGCCTTGATACTCATGCCAGGGCGCAGGCCATGGCCGACGCGGCGGCCGAGGATGCCCGTCCACGGCGCAAGAGCAACAATGGCCAGCGGAAGCCCCGCCGTGTGCGTAAAGAGCGGGAGCGTGGCAAAGAAGCAGTATGGGCGGCTGTCTGCCCTGGCTCGCGGCCGGCGCGGCACGTCATCCGGTGGCTTCGGGGAATCGAAGCGCTCCCCGAGTACCAGCTAGCCCGCAAGGACCTCAAAAAGAACATTCGACAGTTTGCCCAGGTCTTGGCGCAATGCCCCGGCTTTGACCCTGCCAGCATGACAATCATGCCCCTATGGGCGCGCCTGCAGGAGCGCCACGGCTACGCCAAGAGCACCCTCATTAGCTACATGCGACGCCTCCACGATTGGGGCGTATTGGGCACTGTAGCGAAGGGCCGCACAGCCCAGTTCACCCCGAAATCCAGCGGACGCAACGAAAACGAAGCCGCCATCTACGTACTGCTGGAAAGAGTAGCCACTGAGCCTGTGGAAAAAACGTGGTCCCCGGTGCCCACTAGGGCTGTTAACAACCCCCCGCACGCAACGCGCGAGGAAGATTCACTACTCAATATCGAATCGGCTCCGCCGCTAACTTCTTCAAGGCGATCCGCTGCGCGTCTCGCGGTGGACGAACTCATGCGTTCTCGAAAAGGGCCATTCTGGTCACCGACCACAACGCAAAGCCCCATGACGAAGGCTAGGCGACGAGAGACTGAGCGGCTAGCCGCAGCTGAGTGCCAGTTCAGGAACTTCCCGCTTCGAGACATCTCAACAGCCCATATCGCCTACCTGATTCGGCCTTTCCTGCGAGCAGGATGGACCGTCAACGACATTCTCCACGCCCTGGACAACCGCCCCACCACCAACGCCAGATACCACCACGACGGCGCAACGGGAGTTGGGAATCTCGGTGCCTGGATCAAGCACCGACTCCGCCCCTGGATACGCCCGGACGGAAGTTTCTACCGCTCCCCCAGCCAAAAATCCGAGTCCACCCGAATCCAACACACCGCCGAACGCGCAGCCTTCAACGCACGCCGCCAACAAGCCACCGATGAGGCACAAAGCCAACGCGGCAGCACAACAGCTCAGGCAAGCCCAGGATGGCGCGAGACCTACGCGGCAGCTTTCGCAGCAGGACTGGAAATCAGCCAGGCAAAAACATTGCGATGAAACGGCACACGTCAGGCGGCAATGGTCTCCATGGATCGGATAGACCAGGTTTCCCGGTCCTGTCCAAGCACCAGCTCAAACGTCACCAAAGGGCTCCTGTGGTTGCGGCCGATCCTGGCCTGAACCTGCCACACTTCAACGTCCACACGGGCCATCTGCCCCCGAGGCATTCGCTTAGTTGTGTTCCACCAGTCCACCCGCTCAAACCACCGCACCGGCGCAGCTCCTACATGCCAAGTCCGGCCAGCCCGCACAAACGACAACGGTTCCCCCGCCGCCGTGGCGCTCACTTCTATACAGTCCATAGCCACAACGCTACGCGCTACCAAAGACATTTAGTTGCAATGCAATCAATGCTTGCATTTATTGCATTGCAAGCTATGCTGGTATTAAACGTTCAGTTCTTCGAGAGGAAACCATGGTCAACATCCTGTTTGGCAACAACAAGGGCGGCGTCGGCAAGACGTACGTCACCGTACAAATAGCCCACGCCCTGGCCGCCAAGGGCCTCAAAGTCGCCGTGGTGGATCTGGACCCACAGGCTAACGCCTCACGGCAGCTTGGCTGGAAGTTCGACCCCGCGCAGCCCGTGGCCACCATTTCCGAAGCCATCCAAACCGCAACCGCTGGACTTGCTAGCCAAGTAACCGTGGCCACCCAAAAGTGGGACGGCGAAGAAACCGCCATTGATCTGCTCCCCTCGCGCCACGACCTGGAAAACAGGATCAGCGAAGCTGCGACCGTGGGAGCAGTGCGCCGCTTAGTGAAAGTTCTTGACGGTTGGCAAGATCAGTACGACGTCGTACTGATCGACACTCCCCCATCTTTGGGCCACCTCACCCAACTTGGTCTCGCCGCTGCACACATGGTTGTATGCGTCACCGAACCCGCCTACGACGCAATCGAAGGCGCTATCCGGTTCAAGGAGTTTGTCGAACAACACGCAGCAGATTTGGCCAATCCCAATCTGCGCTTTGGTGGCGTCGTCGTCAACCGCGTCCAGAACGTCAACGAACACAAGTTCCAGCTCGAAGGTTTCCGGGACCAAATGGGGGAATTAATCTTCTCCCCCACCTTGCCCACAAGGATCGCCGCCGCCGAAGCCAGCGCCGCCGCCGCACCCATCGCAGCATGGGGCACCGAACACGCCACAACCTACGACGAATTGGCTCAAGCCATCATCGACGCAGCTAAGGAGATAGCAGTATGATCAAAAAACCCCAGAGCCAGCGCCCCGGCGCAGTTAGCACCCTTGCCCCGAACGTGGAGGCGATCAATGTTGGCAGCGTTCGGACACCGGCCGCCGAAGCGCCCCAGGTGGAGGTATCACCGGTAAAGCTGCCAGCCAAGAAGCCCGTAACGGTTCGCCTGGACACAGAACTCATTGGTCAGGCCCACGCGGCAGTGCTGGCCACACAGGCTCGCGCAGGCGGCTATGACAGCTTCAATGCGCTAGTGGCAGCAGCGGTAGCCACAGAAGTAGCCAAGGCCTCGGAACTCTTCAACGACGGGGAACCCTTTCCCGCCATTGAAGGTAACTTCAGGCGCGGACGACCCCTGCAGGGAAATTAATGCAATCATTGCTTGCATTGAAATCGTTACTTGCATTACTTGCATTACTTGCATTGCTTGCACGCGAACTACTATTTTCATGCGACCGACTAGTTCGGCAGCAGGTGAGAGGACCAAAATGAGTAAGAAACGACCCCTCGGATACTTTCATGCAGTCCGAACCTCGGACGCTGTAGCTCAAACACGGGATGGATGGCCGTACTTCGTGTTAAACAGAAGGGGCTTAGACGGTCAGGGTGAAGCCCTGTATGAGATACAGTTTGGCGATGACGAGTGGATGCTGGCTGTTGCAGGTGATCTAGAACCCACCAACAGCCCTTCTGTTTAGTATCAGATCGTCAGACGACTACATTTAAGCTATGCAATCCCTCTCTACAACTGTCATGTCCCGTCCGCCGCACGTGGCAGAATTTTTTGCTGGCATTGGCCTAGTCCGCGCCGGCCTTGAGGGTGCAGGGTTTAAGGTCGTCTGGGCGAACGACTATGAAGCGTCCAAGAGGGAGATGTACGAAGGGAACTTCGGCATTGACGACCATGAGTTCGTCCTTGGCGATGTTGCAAAGGTTAAAGCAGAGCACCTGCCTGGTCCCATCGACTTGGCCTGGGCATCATTTCCGTGCACTGACCTTTCCCTGGCCGGGGACCGGAAGGGAATGGCTGGCAAGCAGAGTGGAACCTTCTACGAATTTGCTCGAATCATCGAGGAGATGAAGGGCCAGAAGCCCAAGATCATCGCGCTAGAAAATGTGCATGGATTGGCCACCTCTCATGGTGGTGACGATATGGCTGCACTTGTAAGACGACTCAATGCACTCGGATACTCCGTCGATGTCATGGCCATTGATGGGCGGCGTTTCGTGCCCCAGAGTCGCCCCCGGATTTTTATTGTTGGTACAACCGAAGTCCCTGAACAAGACACTCAAGCCATATCTGATTTGCGGCCGGTTTGGTTACAGAGCATTTTTGAAGACGAGACGCTACGAACGCATCGCGCCAAGATTGATGCACTGCCTGCCTTCCTTTTGCGCGGATTGAGTGTTTACGCGGAAAAAGTACCTGAGCAAGATGCGCGTTGGTGGGATGAAGGCAGGTCCAAGCGCTTCTTAGATTCACTTTCACCGATCCAGGAAAGCCGCTTAAACGCACTCAAAAAAGGCAAGAGGGATTCATACCGGACTGCTTACCGCCGCACCCGCCAAGGTGTGCCCGTCTGGGAAATCCGCGCGGACGAGGTAGCAGGTTGTCTAAGGACGGCGAGGGGCGGATCTTCCAAGCAGGCCGTGGTTGTCGCTGGACGCGGCCGTGTAAAAATTCGATGGATGACCGCCTTGGAGTACGCCAGGTTGATGGGTGCAGGAGACTACAATCTCCAAGGTCTTCGTGATAGCCAGATCCTCTTTGGTTTCGGAGATGCTGTCTGCGTCCCTGCCGTGAAGTGGCTAGGAGACAAATATTTGTTGCCATTTCTCCGTGGCCAGCTCCAGCCATCAGCTGGGCTTGAGCTAGAAGGCATCAATGCTTGACGCGGCGTTTGTAGAACAATCTATTCTCAATGCAGTGAATGATTGGTATGAATCCAAACGTAAAAGCAACGGTGGCATGGACACCAACAACATGACAGTGGGTCTGATCCTTGGTGATCATCTTAAGGTTTCGTTTCCCCTAGACAGAGCCAATTACGCCACGGATTCCCAGGTGAAAGGGCTAAGCGGCTCACGTATTTCACAGATTCTGGCAGAGCACGGTGACCCGAGACGCTTCACTTCGGAAGGCGGCAGAACCTCACGCGGTACACTCGGAAAAGCTGATGAGTTGGCAACACAAATCAACGCCGCAGCATTGGCAGCCGGATATGACGACCTTGATCAGGCCGAGAAAGAAAGCGTGGTTTACGGGCTTCAGGCCTGGTTCGTCGTCAAAATTCAACAGGACTATTTCGGACGGCAGCTGGTGAAGGCCGAAATTAATCCCAACCAGCCCGTTAGCGTCTCGGTGAACAATATTCTTGCCGACGCGATATCTCGGGGTGGTCACGTAGGTGGTGCCGTCGCCCAGCATTTGGTGGGGGCCAAGCTTGCTCTTAGGTTCCCTGAACACGAAGTCGGCAACGACAGCTACAGCACAGCTGATCAGCAGACGGCAAGGCCGGGCGACTTTTCCATTGGCAATACGGCATTCCATGTCACTATGAGCCCGAGCGAAAGGCTCATGTCTCAACGTTGCAAGGATAATCTGAGCCAAGGATATCGACCAGTGATTCTGGTGCCTCAGAACAGGGTTGTAGCTGCTCTTCAGTTAGCCGATAATGCCCAGCTCGTCGATCAGGTCAGTGTCATAGCCATCGAAACGTTCGTTGGTCTCAATATCGAGGAAATGGCGTTCTTTACCTCCCAGGGCGTAAGAACAGGAATCAGGGCCCTCTTGGAAAAATACAACGAGAGAGTAACCCTCTCAGAGCCAGATCCTTCACTAAGGATTGAGATACCGGAAATGCTATAGAGCAAGCTTTTGGGCAGCTCCAGAACTATTTTTGGCGTTCTGGTAGGTGCCGATAAAGAGTCGAGCGAGTAAGGCCCGTCTTGGCGGAAATCTCGGCCATGGTGGCCCCGTTGTCCCGTAGCAATACGGCGTGTTCTAGGGTGTCGGGGTCCACTACTGAGGGCCTACCCGTGCGGCGGCCGGCGGCGGCGGCGACCGTGCGGGCGTGCGCTGCACGCTCGACAGCATAAGTGCGTTCCATCTGCCCGAATAGGGCCAGCATGACAACGGCGAGCTGGCTCATGGGGTCCGAAGGATTGGAAGAGTCCACCCGGATAGGGTCCGCGAGGTTGCGGACGCCCACACCGCGCGCGGTCAGCTCGTGAATCATGTTCAGGGTGTCCCGGACTGTGCGACCTAGCCGGTCAAGTGTGTGCACCACCAGAACATCCCCGTCCCGAGCTTGCGCGAGTGCCGCAGTAAGGCCAGGGCGGGCCATGGTGGCCCCAGACTTCTTATCCGCGTGCATATGTTCCGGAGGTATCCCCACGGCCGCCAGGGCGGCCAACTGCCGCGCCAGATCCTGCTTTTCGCTCGATACGCGCGCATATCCAATATCCATGCTTGAACCGTACCGAAATTTGGTTACGTACGCAGGCAGCCGCAGCGACTTTTGGCATAGCTTTTGGGATGCCCAGGTTACGAGGAATCCCGGCATGTTTCATTACCGGCAGTGTCTCAGCGGGGGAGTGTCCCGGTTCCTTAGAAGTGGGATGTACTGCCACCGGGGCGGGATGTATCGGGACAAACAGGGCGGGATGTACTGCCACCGGGGCGGGATGTATCGGGACAAACAGGGCGGGATGTACTGCCACCGGGGCGGGATGTATCGGGACAAACAGGGCGGGATGTACTGAAACGAAGTGGTCATTTTGGCCACGCGCTACCGCTGCAGGCCGGACACGAGGCGGTCAAGAAGTTGCTCGGGATCTTGTCGGACTTTTTGTGTGTCTCTCTAGTCTGCGGTGGTTTTTTGTGGGGAGATATTTGGTTGCCCAGGTGCGGGGCCGGGTGACTTGGTGGTGTCGTGCGATCCGGAAACCGTGCGTCGGGGTTGCCTGGTTGTGGTAGCGGAGTGAGTTGTATCTGATGATTGTCAGAGGGTAAATGTAGTGTCTTTATGGAAGTGGTCAACCGTCCCCCAAGAGGTTGGCCACTTCTTCTTTTTAACTCTCGTGAGCAGTAGCCGGCTACCGGGCAAGTTCCCCATGGTCCAAGACTGTCGCTGCCGACTTGCGGCCCGTTGTGGCCGGTTTTTTTCAGCCAATGACAGCACGGAGGGGGAGCGGGGCAAAGGTGAGCGGGGCAGGTGCCCACGAGCGGGCCGGACTTTCAAGCGCAAGGGGATTTGCGCGGCGGTACTAAGCGCCTTGCCCCACATCCACCACCCGCAGCGCACGGCAGAAACGACACCGGAAAACCTTCAAATTGTTCTAATCTGACTTGAACAAACAGTTCAAATCGTGTTAGAATTAGTACATAAGGAAGCAAGAAAACAACCGGAAGGAAACGAATCATGGGAACGACAATCAGGACCATCGACACCGAGGAAATCATCTCGGAAAAGAACCTCCCCTCAGCCGAGTGGTGCGAGGGGTACGACTACATGGAGCGCGCGACGGCTCAGGGTTGGACTGCCTTGGCCTTGTGGGGTAAGGAAGGTTACGACTTTGGCCAGTGGCCCTATGTGATCGGATTTGTTCGGGTAGTGCGCGACGGGGCCCGCCGCCTTCATGGTTTCGGCATGTATGTCGAGGGTGATCTGACAACGGACTACTACCGCAGCTGGGACGCCTGCAATGAAGCGATCAGCCGTGAAGCTTTTTGGTACTGGGATTCCGGACAGAGCGACGGCCCCAAGGATCTAGCGGCCAGCTTCGAGGATATGCAAGCCGAGTACAAAGTACCCGCCAGCTACTGACCAAACGGCCCCGCCGCAAGGCGGGGCCACCCACCCCGAAGGAGGCAAGGTTATGAAGAAAAATCCCGCATACGCCGTTCTTGATTGCCATGTAACGCAAGTTCTCGGCCTCTATGACACGGCAGGGGAAGCGGACACCGCCGCCAACGAGTTTGGCCGGTGCAGCTTTGCCCATAAGCTCAGCGACACCGAAAGCGCGGCCCTCGCCGCCAGGGACTAGGGGAAGTCATGGAAACCGCCGTCACCGTGTACAGCAAGCCCGCTTGCGTGCAGTGCAACGCCACTTATCGAGCGCTAGAGCGCAGGGGCATTAGTTACGTCATTGTGGACGTGACGCAGGTACCCGCAGCGCTGGAATACATCACGGCAGAACTTGGGTACTCACAAGCCCCTGTGGTGGTGGCGAGCGATGAAAACCACTGGTCCGGATTCCGGCCGGATAAGATTCTAGAACTTGCCAAATAGTTCCAATAGGATTTGAACTTTACATTCAAACCGTGTTAGAATAGTATTATGAAACCACAGAAAAAGCGGGACGTTTTGAAGGTCTTGAAGGCCAACGGGTGGGAGATGGTTCGTTGGAACGGAGGGCATGAATGGTGGGAGGGGCCGGACGGTCAGGGGGAATCGATTCCCCGGTCCAAAGAAATTAGTCCGGGTGTGATGAACAAGCTGGTACCGAAGTTAGAAAGCTTCCCGAGTAACTGGAAGTAACCAACTCGGCGGAGGCCCTAAGGGGCCTCCGCCGGATGAAAGGATTTTTGAGATGACGAAGGTACGGACGTTGGAAGCCAGCGCCTACAAAGAGGGCAAATGGTGGATGGTCAGCATTCCCGAGATTGACGGATTGACGCAGTGCAAAACCATTGACAAGATCCCCGAACAAGCGGCGAGTCTGGCAGCGATTATTTTGGACGTGCCAGCGGATCAGGTGGCCGTCAAGGTGGAATACATTCTGCCCGAGGATGCGAAGGCAGCTAGCGAGTCCTGGCACCAGGCCCAGGGCGAGCTCACGACTGCCAGGGCAAATGTGGACGCGCGGTTAGCCGATCTTGCCCGCACCTTGAAGGGGCAGGGCTACACGCTCAAAGACATTGGAGCGTTGACGGGTTACACGTTCCAGCGTGTTTCACAGATCATCAATTCATAAGACCGGCAGCAGGCCGGGCGGAACACTAAGGAGTAAAAATGGGACAGGTACTAACGCAGCGCATCAAGCATATTTTTCCGGATCACGTGCAGGTGATCGAGGACGCGGAAATGGAGGACAGCCCCGAGGATGGCCACGCAGTAGCCGCAGTTCGATTGAAGGGCACACGCGCCCAGCTGGACGCCTTCTATGAGGCGTGGGACGTGACAGACACGGGGCTGCACATTGTTACGACAGAGAAGGTGGAGACGGAGAGCTAAGCCCCATGGGAAGAAGACGCAAAACGAAGGAGCCACGCCCTAGGGGGCGTGGCTCCTTCGTTTTGCGTTCGTGTTGGCTTAGAGGGGCAGGAAATTTTTGGTTGGGTTTTCTGCCCCGCGCCCACAGGTGCACGGCAAAACATTAATCCTCCGGTGTTTTCCCGCACACAGGTGGACGCCGGGACCCAGCTGACCGCCTGCACACATTCACCAGGTCACCGACACTGTAAGGGTCACCACCGGTTACCGGTGAACATGCACAGCCTAGATACGCGCGTGGCTCGGGAACCTTGAGAGGTGCCCTAGAGAAATGTGGTGATGGTGTTGTAGAAGGCGTGTATGACCAGGCCGGGCAGAAGAGATCTGTAGCGGATTGTCGTTAGGGCCGCGACGGCTCCGAAGCCGCCGGCGAGGGCGACGTTTAGGCCGTTGTATGGTGCGTGCGCGGCTCCAAAGAGCACGGTGCTGACGGTGGCAACTGCGATCAATAGTAAGACGCCCAGTGTCTTGTTGAGGTGTCTTGTTGCAGCGCCGCTGGTGAGGAAGAAGAGCGTTAAAGCGATGGGTCCGCGAAAGAGCAGTTCTTCCCACAGGGGCGCGTGGATGAATCCATGGATGCCTTGAATGAAAGGTGTTGCCTGCGCGATAGCCGGCCCTCGTGCATCATCGGGTGATGCTGCCCAGCCAGGAGGCAATGGAACGTGAGAGAGCCAACCGCCGAGGATGGCGAAGAACGCAATGGTGGCGGCGCAGATGATGGATATTTGCAGGAGTTCCGCGCGGCCGTACTTGCGTACTCCCAGTGCGATCAGAACCAAGCGAAACTCTCGATAGGTCCTCCGTGCGGCGGTCCGCAAAATGTCCAAGAGCTTGTCTTCTTTGGTGGAGCAGATGTGTTTTGACAGGACTAGCAGGGGGCCAACCAGGGCGGCGATTAGAACAGTCTCCACAATCGATTCTGTCATTGCGGGATCGTAGTTGATTCCCGGAAGCGCTGCCGTGATCACATGTGTGGCCAAGGCGGTTCCCGTGAGGGTGAGAAGCACTAGGGCGGGCCCTAGTATCCACAAGACAATGACCGCGGAGTTGGTCAATTTCGTCTTGATGGTTTGCGCTGGCATTGGTGCCTTTCAAGAGGGGACGTGTGGACCCATTAGTGTGCGGCTGAGGCCGTGCATTGTCTTTAGAACCGAGCCACGCGCGTGTCTAGGCTGTGCATGTTCACCGGTAGCCGGTGGTGACCTTTACAGTGTCGGTGACCTGGTGAATGTGTGCAGGCGGTCAGCTGGGTCCCGGCGTCCACCTGTGTGCGGGAAAACACCGGAGGATTAATGTTTTGCCGTGCACCTGTGGGCGCGGGGAGTGTTACTAGGACCCGCTGTTTTGTGGTGGTCCGTTGGTGCCACCGAAGTTTGTCGGCGTTGTGCTCTCGTCAACGGCCAAGCCCCGAGGCTTTGGGCGCGCTTTGCGTGTTCTCTTTACGGTGGGTTCGGACAGACCGGATTGTTTGAGTTCGTTCACGGTCCAGCCGGCATCCAAGGCAGTCTGCCAAGCAGCTGCGTCGACTTGTTCAGCAGCGCTCACGGCGGCGCGTGTGGCGTCGAGTTCGGCGCGTGCTGCGATGAGTCCGCGCACAGCTTCCATGCGCTCGGCCAATCGCTGCTGTAGGCGGGATTCGATGGTTTCAGAATTGAGGTTAGTCATGCTGCCAGTCTAGGCGGGAGCGTCAAGTATGAGGCTATGCGTCACGGCGTTTTGGGCCAGTCGGGCACAAGCGGTTTCCGAAGCGCGGAAGCCGTAAAGCAGCCCCAGGGGGGAGCAAGTTGTATAGTTATGTGCCATAACTAACTTGAGACCTCGACTTTGGGTCGAAGGTTTGTCACACTGGTGTGTGAGTCCCCACGATGTGGGTTCGCTGCGCTGGGCCAATTGAGTGAGAGGGGGATGCCGTGAGTGAAGCTGTTGAGCAGCCGGTGTCCCGGCCGAAGGTGAAGCGGAGGCGGCGAGCCAATGTTGAAGGGAAGGCGCACTATGTGCGAGTTACTTTGTCCGAGGCTGAGCGCGTCGCGCTGTATGTGAAGGAGTCGCAGACTGGGCGGAGTGCGTCGGAGATTTTGGCCAGTGCTGCGTTGAGTCCGGCAGGTTCGGAATCATCGGTGGACCGTCAGGCTTTGATGTATGAGTTGGCGATGATTCGCCGCTACTTGTCAGCGCTGTCCAACAATACGAACCAGCTCGCCAGGCACGCGAATGTGACCGGCGATTTTCCGGCGTCGGCCGCCACTGTGGTCACGCGTACTCGTGCAGTGGCTGAGCGTGTTAATGATGTTGTTGAGAAGTTGATGAGCTGATGATTGCCAAGGTCAGTGTTGGTCCCCGCATGAGTGGACTCATGATGTATTTGGCCGGCCCTGGTAAGTCCAATGAGCACACTGACCAGCGAGTGATTACGGGTTCGGAAACACTCGTTCCGTACGCTGAACAAGCTTCCCTGGATAAGGGAACGGTGATGCGGATTTCGCGCGAGCTGGACGCGGACAAGCGGCGCACTAAAACAGTGATGCCCAAGGGGCATGTGTTCCATGCGTCTATCTCTTTGAGTGCTGATGACAAGCAGCTCACGGATGAGCAGTGGGCATCCGTTGCTCAAGATTTCATGAAGGAGATGGGCTTTACTGAGGTTGGCGGGCGTTCGCCGGCGGCGTGGATTGCGATCAATCACGGCGTGAACCTCAAGGGGAATCCGCACATCCATATTGCCGCCTCGATGGTGCGTGAAGACGGCACGAAATGGAACCAACACGAATCCGCCAAGAGGGCGGTGAAGATCTGCCGCAAGCTGGAAGAGAAGTACGACCTGCAACGCGTCGGGCAGAATCTTTCTTCTGTCGCCTATGTGCGAGGCGAGAAAGAGTCCTTGGCCCGCCGACAAGCTATCGCGGAACACCGCCAGCTGGTCAAGGCAGGAAAGGCCGGCACACCGTGGGAGGCACTGAGCGCGCAGGAAAAGACTGCCGCCATTGCTGCCAAGGCGGCTGTGACCGAGCAGCCCCGCGTGGAGCTAGGGCGAAGGATTCGAGGATGCGCGGCCGCGTCCGCTGATGAGGGCGAGTTCGTGCGCCGTATGCGCCGGGAGGGCCTGTTGGTGCGCCCGCGTTTCGCGGAAGGATCAGCAACGGAGGTCACTGGTTTCTCTGTGGCTGACCGTCCCCATTTTGGGGAGCGCCCGATTTGGTACGGCGGCGGGAAACTCGGCAAGGATCTGACATTGCCGGCCCTGCGCGGACAGTGGGACACGCCCGCTGCGGCAGCGGTCCCGGAGTGGACAGCAGCGGCCAAGGGCAAGGCCCCGGCCATGCGTGGACGCGAGCAGGAGGGCCCCGTTGTTGGTGAGGTGATGGTGTCCTATGCCAACGAGGTCACCGAGCTTTTGGGGCAGCTCAAGGATGCCAGCGCAAGCCCGGAAGTCTTTGCCAGGGTTGCCCGCCAGGGAGCGGGGATCTTCGCGGCGTGGGCGAACCAGGCCGGCATCGAGGGAGACGCGGCGGCCCAGGACTTGAAAGCGGCAGCTGACGCATTCGCCAAGAGCGCGCAGCTGCAAGAGAAGCCGGGTCGGGCCGTCGTTGGAGGGTCAACGGCGTCCAGGGCGATGGCGGGCCATCTTGCTATCGGTATGAACAGTAGAGCCGGTGCCGTGGCAATGGTGCGTATGTGGTCGCACCTGGGCAAGAGCTTGGGGCAGGGTTTGGAAAGCTACGGAGAAAGCTACCGTGCGCGTGCCATGACCGAGCAGACCGCAGGCAAGCTAGAGAGTATCCACGCCGCTTACCGGCTCATTAATCCTGTGCAGGTTTCGAAGCCGGCAGAGGGGCAGCTGGTGACTGCCGGCCCGGTGCCGGCAGTGGTGGCCACGGCAAACAAGACGGTGGCGCAGACCGCCGCCGAGCGTGCAACGAGGCGCGGGGATGACCTGCGCGCCCAGGGCGTTCCGGAAGAAGCGATCACGGCGCTTCTTCATGCGGAACGCCAATCGGCCGGCCGCTCGATTCAACCAGGCAAGCAGCCCAAGACCGGTCCCAGTACAGCCCCTAAGCAGGCCGAAGAGAAGCAGCAGAATATCAACCCGAGGAGAACACTATGAGCGAAGAACACGACGGCCTTGACGCGCCGATGGAACAAGCTTTTCAACACGGAATGACGCTTGCTGGCCAACTCGGAACTGAGCTGTCCCAGACCTGGCAAAAGTTGCGCGAACGCCAGGCAAAAGCAGACGGGGCACAGGCTGCATTGTTGCAGCAGCAATTCAATGCCGAGCGCACGACGGCCGTTCAGGCACTCACCGCCACGAGTGACCCGAAGTGGTGGGATGCGGCCAGCCGGGAAGAAGTGGCCAAAGCATTCGAGATCTCCACTGCCTGGAAGGATCACGCGCCAGAGGCAGCAGCGGCGGACCAGCACATTCGCCAGGAGGTATCTGCCCGGTACAAGATCGACCCGGAGACACTGCCCGTCTTTGATGTGCCCGGGGCACGTAAGGAATTCGGTGTTAACGCCGAACGTGCCAAGGAAGAGCAGGCCGAGGCACTGGTTGAGAAAGTTGAAGCGGCCACGGCCCAGCGTGAGGAAAACCAGGAGCGCGCAGCAGCAAGGAACACGGCCCCGGAGACGGACGGACCGAGCGCCGAGGATGAAGCATGGTTTGCGTCCCAGCTGGCAGGGTCCTTGGAGCCTGCACAGATGCCGGAGACAAACATCCACGAACAGCTGGCAGAGTCCCAGGGCCACGAACAGGTGGCGGCCACTGCCGGAAACACGGCCGGGGTGAAGTGGGACAGTGCCGAGCGACGCGAAGCCCTGGCAACCGAGCTGCGCACCAAAGCCGTGCCGGATGAAGCCATCACCGCCCGCATACATGCCGAACGCCAGCACGCACGCCCCATCAGCGCATCCGTCAGTGCCAAGGCTCAGACAGCGAAGAAGACCAAGACCGGAACCGGACAGAGCCAGGCGCACACCCTCAGAAAGCATCTCTAGCACCTGCCGAAGAGACGCCAATGGCCGGTAACTCCCGCAAGGGGAGTTACCGGCCATACGTGTTTTTAGGCGGCTACGGAGAAGAGCGAAAAGACGTTCGTCAGGGCCACGACGCCCATCATGCAGAACATCGCGCATGAGCCGGCGAATACCCAGCGAGTGGTTGTGGAATGGACACACCCGGCCGGCTGCCGCAGGGCGATGGCCATGCCCGCCGCGCCTAGGCCGCACATGAGGGCCACAATCATCCAGATAACGAGTGGCGCGTTCATTGTTGGTCGCCTTCTTGAGTTGGAGCTTTTAGTTCGCCGTCCGCGTTGTATCGGGGAGCGTCACTGATGGCCAGGGAATCGGGGTATTCCTCCACGATGAAGGGTGTGGCCTTGCGGGTATGCCCATCGGTGCAGCTGCAATAGCGGAAGGGGCCCTGCGGGTTTAGCAGCCGTTCCATGTGGCGGTCGGCATGATCGAGAATCCAGGTGGAGAGGGCCGCGCCGGATTCAAGGCGACTCTTCTCCCATCCGTGCCAGAGCGCACTGACGCGGGTTACAGCCTCGATGTGCAGCCACCACTGAGGGCACCAGGCCAGCGCCCGCTTTTCGGCGTCCTTCTCTTGCAAGAAGGGGCTTTCCCTTACATAGAACGGGTGCAGTTCAGCGGAGAAGAACGTGTAAATGTCCTCATACATATTTTCTGGCTCGTCGGCGGCCGTCTCCTGCACAGCAACGGGAGCGACGGGGGGAGCCGGCGGGGCCACGACGGCGGGTGCAGCTGCCGGGGTGCCCTCAGCGGAGAGCTGGGCAAGGGCTGTTTCCTTGATGGATTCGGTGTAGGTGCTGAAATCCAGGGAATCCAGGACCCCATCAACAACAACGGCAAGCCTTTTGGTGAGCTGACGTTCAGCGACCTTGGCAATCAGCGCATCCTTGTCGATGGCTGAGACCACCGCCAGGGACACCGCCGCCAGTGTGGGCGCGGTAGTGTCGGGCTCCGAGGTCGGGGTGTCTTGCCCGTCTTGTCCTTCGTTGTCCTCGTCAAGGAGTTCACCGGTGATTGGGTCGATTTTCATACCGGGACCCCCACCCGGTCAGGGTCCTTGCGCTGGGCAGCAAGTTCTTCCATGGCCTTTTTCAATGTTTCCTCCCCTTGTGGATCGAACTGCTTTACCGAAGCCTCCACGCCGCCTTTATGGGGGCCTGCCATCCAGGGGACCGTGCGCAGCAAGGCGGCGCGCTGTCCGGTGGAAGTCAGAATGGCCCGGCCCTTGGGCAGGGCTTGGAGTTCGGCGGCGTCGAAGATCTTTGCTTCGTGTTCCTGGGCGATGCCGCGCGGGCTGCCCTTGGAAGCGGGAGTGCCTGGGGTTGTGTAGTAATAGCTGCCGATGCTGTCCACCAGGGAGGTCAACAGCTTTCCCGGGACGTTTCCACCGGCATAGATTTTCCAGTTTGATGCGCTCATCAACGCATCCATGCCCAATTCGCCCCACACGCCGGCACCTTGTGGGTAGGACTGCAAAATAGTGACCAACAGGATGCCTTGCGAACCGAAATAGGAGTACAGCTGCGGCAGATCCTTCCAACGGCAGACGTTGGCGGCCTCATCGAGGATCACCGAGAGCGGCTTAGCCAGGCGGCCGCCGGTGCTGACCTTTGCCAGGCGCTGGCCGGCCTCACAGACGGCCACCGTTAACGCGGTAACCAACGGCGCGGCCGAGCCTGCGGTGTCGCGTGAGAGCGAGTACAGGGTGTTTGATCCGGTGATGAATAGATCCGGGTCAAAGTGAACGCGGCTATCGTGGCCACTGGCATCCAGCACGGGGTTAACCCAGGCCGCCATCTCTTGGTCGGCCAAGCAGGCTGTCATGGTCTGGGCGGTGCTGAACACTCCTGTTTTTTCGCCAGAGTCGGCGGCCAAGACGCCGGAGAGTTCGTTGAGGACTTCGGGGAACGTGGATGCCTTGAGGACTACCTCCGGTTCGGACTCTTCGGTGTCGGGGTTGGCCAGCCAGCGCTGAACATCGCGCAGGCAGTACCCGCCCAACGCCGCCGCCAGCAGCAGGGCCTTAAGCAGGGTGATGGCGCGGGGATGGAAAAAGGCATCCGGAGGGCCGGCCTGCGGTGAGCGGGAACCGGAAGCGAAATGTTCGGCCAGAGCGTTGGCCTCAGAGCCGTTGGTAATCGTGGACAGCGGATTCCACCACCAGGTGCTTTTCTCGCCCACAATCTTTTGCGGATCGAAGACAAAGACCCGGCCGGCCTGCTCGCGGATACCGCGTGTGTGGTCGTGCAGGCCCCGCTTGTTTTCGGTGGCCACCACGGCACCGGGGGCATTCAAAACCAGGGGAATGCTGTAGCTCGAGGTTTTGCCGGTACGGGGGCCGGCGAAGATCAGGCCAACGTCTTCATAGCTGGCATAGAGGCGGGTGCCACCGGAAACGAGAACGCCCATGAACTGTCCGACAGAGCAATTGGGAACAGCTTTGGGTGATCCGTCCGCGTTGGGGATGCCCTTAAATTCTTTCTTGACCGCTTTTTTGTCTTTGCTGATGACGTTGAGCTGGATGGCTTTCTGGCGGGCTGCCTTCTCGGAAAAGACTTGCAGCTCCTTGGATGAGCCCATGTGTGTTGCAGCAACGTCCACCCAGGCCGGGCGGGTCATTGTGGAGCGGACCCACAACACCAGAAGCAACAGCCCAACCAGGAACAGCACAACGATGACAAGTCCCCAGAGTCGGGGGATGGCAAAAGTAGCGTCACCCTTGATGAGGTTGACCACCACTTGGGCCGGGTTGATGTGCCGGCCGGAGGTAAGAAATTCCCCGAGCCAAAGACTCGTTACGGCCGTGAAAACGACGGCAAACAGCAAGCCCACACCCCATGCTGTGGCGGCGTTCTTGCGGCGCAGGTACCGTGCGCGTGTGGGTGCACCCATCAGGCCACCAAGCTTTCCGGGATCGTAGAAACACGGCTACGGGCGTCTGTGATGTGCTTGGCCCGTTCGATTTCGGTCAGTGATACTTGCACCGCAATGCCCACCCGGCCAGGGACCTTGAGCAAGATTTTTCCTGCACCAGGGGGAGGGGTTGGGCTGCCATCGGCGGCGGCCTTTTGTGCCCAGGACGGGGGAACATTGAAACTTGCCACTTTGGCTATCTCGCGGGCATTCAACGGCTGCACAGCGTTGAGCGCTTCCAAGTCGTCCAAGGTTAAGGCCATCAGCCCGAGCATTCCGCACCGCTGAGCGAAGCCCTTGGCCGTCTCTCGGTCTTTGGCGTTGGGCAGGGAAAGGAAGTCCTTGGGGCTGTGCGTGATCTTTAGTTCGCTGACCCCTGTGCCACGGTTTGTCCGTCCGACCCGGTCGGCACGGTCAATGATTCCCTCACAGGCTCGCATGGGATACCAAAATTCATCTTGAAGGGCGAAGTAGGAACCCCACCGAACCTTGGGCTCGTAGAAGTCGCCGGCAGCGGCCGCCTCAACAGCTTTCAACCGCTCAAATTCCGCCAGTTCCCAATGGGCATCCATGGCAGAGAAGCCGATGTTCCAGGTCCCCAGCATCGCGGCGGAAAGAAGCTTGGAGTTTGATTCCGGGATGGAGGAAGTATCGAAGCAGAACCCGCCGGGATTACCCAGGGGAATCCGTACACTCTTCCTCCCGCCCAGCAGGGCCCCCATCCTGCCCTTGACGAGGGCTTGAAGGGATTGGCCCAGCAACTTGAATTCAGCGCGGAATGCAGTAGCGGTGTCACACCCTGAAATTTCCAGAACGTCTTGGGGGACGTGGGCAAAGGCGTCCAGCAGATCCGGCAACCAAGGATTTTTGACCGTGCGGATAACGACCTTGACCAGTTCCTCAAGGATTGTTTCTTCAATATCGGACAACGGGTGGGTCGATCCACGGTTGATCTGGGTAAACAAGATGACCATATCCACTGCTTTATCAATGGCCAGGGCATACAGTTCCTCCCCGGTGGTCCCCCCAATTTCGGCGGCAGCGTCCCCGAGCGAACCCAAGTCCAGGGCATTGATATGATCCGCTTGTCCAGGACCAAAACGAAAACGATTTCCGCCCATCGCCGCGATGGATTCCCCGTACTCATTCTTGATGGGGTCAAACACAGCCGGGATAATCCCGCGTGCGGCCATCGAATACATGAATCGCTGTGCGACAGTGGATTTTCCGTTGCCATTGAGGCCAAAGAGCATCATCGAGGGAGAGGAAATCAACCCGGCGTCATACCAGGTCTTCATATCCCCGCACACGGCCGTGTTGACGTTCATATCCCGTCCCAGCGGTGCGCCCATGTTCGGGCGGGACGTTCCAGCAGAGAACGGGTAAATCCCGCACAGCTGGGTTGAGGATGAATACCACTGCGGAGGCTGCGGGACCTTCCCCCACCGGCCGCCGCCGAAGCCGGTCAGGCCACGAGGGCTTTTATGGTGCTTGACTATGTTCTTGAAAATCCCCATCAGAGGACTCCTTCCATCCACAACGGCTTGGAGCTGTATTTCCAGGGCAACACACCAAAGGGCAGTGTCGTGTGGAACGCGGCCGATCCTGCATGTTCGACAAATCGGTACGGCATAATCAGCGTGTTCATTAACGACTTGACCTGGTTCAAAGCATCCCTATATGACTTTTCATCAGGGGAGAAAGTCACGGTGACCATGACGGAAAACATGGCCAAGCGTGCACCCTGGGCCAACTCCCCTTCTGTCTTGACGGCCACAGCCTTCCGGGCCGCGTCAAAGGATGTCGGGCGGCCTTTGCGGGTACTCATCCGCCAATCAGCCGTTTTTGCCAGCCGGTCAACCGTCTTCGCGGCCGCTCCGCCGTCAACCGGTCGATAAATGATGGCGACCCGCTTACGCAGGAACTTCGAGTTAGGGCCAAACAGCCGGTCAAAGGATTTGGCCGTGATGTGCGCGCCCGGGGGAATGGTCATCATCAACGTCATCGACGCCACACCATCATGGAAGACCACGCGGCCGCGTGAGTCATCGAAAAAGCCGGGACCGGCATGTGCCCACTTTTGTTCTGCTTGGCGGCCCTGCAGGGCGTCAAGGGCCAGCTCCTGGTCAAGGCCGGGCTGGTACGCCAACTGGGCGACATGTGAAAGTTCGGCCTCCACCAGCGGCTTAGGTGCCCCAGCTCCGGCCGCGTCAAGGAGCTGCGTGTGACCAGGCAGCCGCGAGGCGATTTCCGCAACAGGGGAAGAAATATCGTCGCCGCTGCCGCCCAGGGCCTCAACATCCCACACCATCGTTGAATAGACGTTCAACACTGAGGTTCGCGCCGGCAAAGTGCCTACAGCAGCGTCAAGAACCTGCTTAGCGAACTCCGGGGCAGTCGGGGACACTGCGTCACGGATGGCCGCGCAGGTCCCGGCCGAGGACTCCGAGGCTGAATCAACAACAATCGTGGCCCCACTCAATCCATCTTCGACACTGAGGGATGAGACCCACGCCCCGAAGTGGGCAACCTGAGAATTCACCACGCCCTGTTCCTGCATGGCCGAACCGTCAGGAGAGCAACCAAATACAGCGGCAATCTGATGCACTGATTTGTGATGCAGCAACGAATAGGGCCGTCCCAGACCATCCTTGCCCGAGACAGTATCAACGTTCAGCAACGCACCAGGCAGCCGCTCCAAATGCTCGTGAGGCAACGTGGACAATGACCCGGTGACGTAAAATGTTTCGCCCCTTGAACGGCGCAACATGAGAGAAGTCTTGTCTGTGACCCTAGTGAAAATGGTTTGTCCGAACCACTTCACCAAGCCCAACAGCACAACAGCAATGGTGATGAGCAGAATGACCAGGGCGGGAAGAAAAAGACTCTTCATCAGGCATAGCAGCGTAAAGATCAGGCCAATGCCAGAAATAATCAATGCGCCCATGCTCAGGCCAAACATGCCCGGGGCTGCCGGCTCAAGCCAGTTCCCGAACTTTTCTTGCGTAGCGTTCTCGCTCATTCGCCAATCACATCCGTTCCATCAGAGTCTTTTCCACCATCAGCGACGGAGCCGCCAATTGATTCGGCCCCGGCCTGCAAACCAGAGCTACCGCCGGAGGACCCGCCGGCAGAATTGCCGCCTGTAGAACCAGGGGCCCCATCCCCTCCCGCCTCAGGCGAGGACCCAGCGGCACCACTCGCGCCAGAACTTGGCGTGGCACCGCTAGGGCCATCGCCGCCGTTAGAACCGCTTTGACCGTTGCCGCCGTTAGAACCGCTTTGACCGTCGCCGCCAGAGGGACCAGTCATGGCTTCGGCCCCGCCACCGGCCGTTGTACCACCGTCACCAGTCATGGACTCGGCCCCGCCACCGCCACCAGTCGATGCTGAGGCACCGCCACCAGTCATGGCCTCGCCGCCGCCACCGGCCGTTGCAGCGCCGCCACCGGCCGTGGCTGCGCCCCCGCCCGCCGTTGCAGCACCGCCGCCAGCGGCTCCAGCGCTCGCTCCGGCACTGGCACCGCCGGTCATTACGGCCGCACCGACAGCGACACCAGCACTGACCACAGCGGCACCGGCCGCCATGGCCATCCCGCCACCAGCTGCCCCGCCCAGGGCCGAGGTGCCAGGAGCCACGAGCTTCATCAAGGCCGGAAGCGCAGCAACAGCGAGAACCAGCAGCAACATTCCGCTGACGACCCCGCCAACTCCGTCCTCGCCGGACTTCATTTTCCAGGCGAACGCATAAATGATGGCGGCTACCGGCTTGTAGAGCAGGAACGCAATGAGCCACTTAGTGACTTTTGAAAAGGTTTCTTCCCCGCCTTGAACCATCGAGGCAGCAGCAGAGAGCGGCCACACGGCCACCAGCAGCGGCAACACGACGGCGCGAACCATCATGATGCCCCACTGGAACAATGTGGCGATGACTCCGAAAATGCCGGCAATGATGGCAAGTCCAGGACCCACCGCAACAGCAGCCGCCCCCAATTCCTTGTAGCCAGCTGATGAGATCCCGGCACTCTCTAGAACCCAGGTGGAAAAAGCGTCCCCAGCGGTCAAGACGACCTGAATGAGGACCGTTCCCAGCGAGGTCACCAGGAACACCCGAAAAAGGGACTTGCCGACTTGAATAGCCTTGTCACCGCGTGCATGAATCATCGTCCAGGCGCAAGCAATCATGACCCCAACGACAGCGAAGAAAACACTGAAAACGTGTAGCTGCTCCGTTAACCACGGCACCGAACCAGTATCTAGGCTGACTAATAATCCAACGTCAAGCCACGAGGTAAGAAACGACTTCATCAGCGAATCCCAGGCGGCCATCATGACTTCACCAAGATTCTGGGCACCCGACGTAACCGCGTCCCCCACGATGTTTTCGACCCCCTCCTTACCCTTACAAGCCCAATCAATCCAGGCGCAGTCAGCCACGGGACCCACCCCACGGTGTGAATTGCCCGGCGACAGGATTAGTGGCCTTACCGGCGGTTGTTGAGCCGTCGTCAAGAAGCTTTACTTTCCAGTCTCCATCGACCCACTGAAGGGTGGACGGAAGGCCCACATAGCCCGTGGGACTTTTCGCAATTGCAAAAACCAGCGTTATCTGTGCTTCATCGGGGGTGAATGAGTCAGTGCTGAATCCGGCGAAGCCCATAGGCACGTCACTAGAAGAGTCACTTGAGGAACTATCTGGTCCTTCAAGGGCTGCTGTTTTCCCTACGGAGTCGATGGCGTAGATTTCCGTGGCCATCTTTGGATCTGCGGTACTTCCCAAACCATAGACAGTGGTCATTGCAAGCGCTGCGCCGAGCGGGGAGCGTGCGAAGCAGATCCCGTAGTCATCCGTGTTTTGTGTTGGACCATAAGTGTCGGAGACGGGCCAGGTGACGCCTTTTGCCGCCTCCCAGCGGAGGTCCTTCGGCATAGCTGGTTTGGATGAGGTGTCCCCCAGGGGGACATTGCAGCCACTGGCAGGTTTTCCCGTTGTGCTGTCGGTGGGGCCGGCCACTGGTTCGGGAGTTTTGGGGGCGGGATTGACGAAGATAATGATGGCCAGAATGGCAACAACCACCACCACGCCAAGGGAGATCCACCACCCCTTATTCAAAGACTTGGGGGAATTCATTGATTCACTCATCAAGGATCAGTCCTTTCTTACATGGAGAGGAATACGGGGGCGATCACAGCTGCCAGCCCGAAGCCCATGGCACCTACGAGCCACCAGCCGGCCTTGCCCATGAATTCCTGGCCGTGTCCGTGCTTGTGTGCGAAGAACAAGCCAATGAACAGGGCCATGAGGCCGATGACAGCGATGGAACCACCGATGATCTGTACCCAGCTCTTGATGGTGTCGAGGCCGTCCTGAACGCCCTGGGGGAGCGGCTTAGCTTCGGCGGTGATGTTGCCTGCAAAGACGGTGATGTTGGTGATGATGCTCATTTTGTTTCTCCTTGAAAGGTGAGGCCGACGTGTGTCAGGGAAGTGATGATCTTGTTGAGTTCTTTAGGTGCAAGGTCGGTAGGACCAAGCTGGGCGGCTCGGTGGACGAGCAGTGAGGGCGTCCAGGGTGCCACGATGATGGCAAGGGCTCCGGAAAGCACCTTGACTTCATCCGCGATAAGCCGGGGCATTTTGCCAGGGGCTGAGGGGACCAACAGGACGCAGGCGAACCGGTCATGGCCATGGATGGCAATGGCCGTTTTTGCCGCGTCTACGCCGTCAATACTGGCCCGCGTCACCAAAACCATTTCCGTGTCCGGTTCTTGTGTTGCCTTGGTCTTGTTGCTGACCAGTCCGCCATCGACTCCCCCGAGAATGTGCGCCCAGCTCGTCGCTCCTGCCCCACCGTGGGCGGCGATGAACACCGGAAGCTCACGGGCCGGTGCCGGTGCCGGCGGTTGCGGTGCAGCTGCCGGGG
>NZ_JBQSVT010000049.1:0-28553 GCF_052376555.1 Specibacter sp. AOP5-B1-6 | reverse complement strand
CATGGCTCTGCAGTCACTGGTCCGGCTGCTCAGCGCCGTTCCGGAAAGCCGGGAGAAACTCAAGGTGGTGGACCCGGATACAGGCGGGCTGGTCTCCAACGAGGGGCTGTTCAAGCTTTTGGGGGCATCCGAGGCACTGGCGGATTTCCTGATGCGCCATCCGGAACACCTCGATGTGGTGGACGCGGTGGCCGTGCAGGAGCCGGAGGCCGTCGACGGCGAGGTCCTGCGGGAGTCGCTCCTGCGCGCGGTTGGCGCCGACCCGGCGTCGAACATGCCGACAGCGGCCCTGGTGGGCACCGAGGCGCGAATAGCCTTGCGGACCAGATACCGCCGGCACCTGTGCGAGCTGGCGCTGCGGGATCTGGGCGCGGCCTCGTCGCAGGCCGTCATGCCCATGGTGGGCGCCGAGCTGGCGGACCTGGCAGCGGCCGCCATTGAAGCCGCCCTGGCCGTTGCCCGCACCGAAGTGGGGGCCAGTGTCGGTGCGGAGAAGGTGGCGGCACTGCGCTTTGCCGTCATTGGCATGGGCAAGTGCGGGGCGCGGGAATTGAACTACATTTCAGATGTGGACGTCATGTATGTGGTGGCCGTCGACGAAACGGCTGGGACTGCAGCCGGCTCCACTGAAGCCGGCACGGAAACGGGCACAGGCACGCAAACGGCCACTGGCACGGAAACCGCCGCTGGGACAGGCACGGAAATGTCCCCGGGAATGGATGAGGGGGAGGCCGCCAGGCTGGGCAACGCCCTTGCCGGCGCGCTCACCCGCACCATATATTCCCCGGAACGTGAGCCGGGATTGTGGGAGGTTGACGCCAATCTGCGCCCCGAAGGCGTTGACGGGCAGCTGGTGCGCACCTTGGATTCGTATCTGGCGTATTACGATCGCTGGGCGCAAAGCTGGGAATTCCAGGCGCTGCTGAAGGCCCGGGCCATGGCCGGTGACAAGGAGCTCGGTGCGGCATTCGAGCAGGCCATTGAGCCGCTGGTCTGGGCCTCGTCCGAGCGGGACGGCTTTGTTGAATCAGTGCAGGCGATGCGTCGCCGGGTTACGGCCAACATTCGTGATGGCGACGCCGACCGCCAGATAAAGCTTGGCAAGGGCGGCTTGCGGGATGTTGAATTCACCGTCCAGCTGCTGCAGCTCGTTCATGGCAAGACCGACACCAGCATTCGGTCCCGGGCAACCACGACGGCCATCGATGAGCTGACAAAGGCGGGCTACATTGGCAGGACCGATGCAGCCCTGCTTTTAAGCCATTACACCTACCTGCGCGTCTTGGAACACAGGATCCAGCTCGTCCAGATGCGCAGGACCCACACCATGCCGACGGCGCCGGAACAGTTGCGGGCCTTGGCGCGGGCGGTGTCCGGCCCGCTGAGCCTTAAACGGCCGAGTGCCGGGTCGCTCTTGGCCGACTGGGCCAAGGTCAAGCGCTCCGTGAGCTCGCTGCACGAACGCATTTTCTACCGCCCCATCCTGGCCACAACAGCCAATCTCAGTGCCGAAGACGCCGCCCTGACCACGGGAGCCGCAAAGGCCCGGCTGGCCGCGCTGGGCTACAGCGACGCTGCGGGGGCGGCCAGGCACATTGAAGCGCTCACGGCCGGAATCAGCCGGCGGGCTGCGCTGCAGCGTCAGCTGCTGCCGGTGCTGCTTGGCTGGCTGGCCGACGGCGTCAATCCCGACGCCGGACTGCTCGCCTTCCGCCGCGTGTCCGATGCGCTGGGCACCTCGCACTGGTACCTTGGCATGCTGCGCGACCACCAGGCCGCGGCCGAGCGACTGTGCCATCTGCTGTCCAGCTCGCGGCTTGTCAGCGACCTCCTTGAGGTGTCGCCGGAAGCCACCGCCTGGCTGGGCAATTCCAAGGAACTGGTGCCGGAAACGTTTGAGGCCCAGTGGGTTGAGATCCAGGCAACCATTGCCCGCCATGGCAACTCGCCAGGGGCCATGCGCTTGATCCGCCTGATCAGGCAACGGGAGATCCTGCGGACGGCCATCGCCGACTGCTGCGGACTCCGCAGCCAGGACGAAGTTTCCGAGGCGTTGAGTGACGCTGACAGGGCTACAGTTTTGGGTGCGCTGCGGATCGCCGAGATGGAGGTGTGGGCGGGGGAAGCGCCGCTGACCCGTGTACAGGTGGTGGCCATGGGCCGCCAGGGCGGACGCGAAATTGGCTACGGCTCAGACGCCGACGTCTTGTTTGTGCACCAGCCTGTTGACGGCCTCAGTGAGGAGCAGCTGGGTCAGACAACGAAGCAGGCCATGGCAATTGTCCAGAAGCTGACGGCCCTGCTCACGGCCCCGGTGCGTCCTGCCATCCAAGCCGAACGGGTGCTCAGTGTTGACGCGGACCTGCGCCCCGAAGGGCGCAACGGACCGCTGGTGCGCTCACTGGAAGCGTACCGGGAATACTACTCCCGGTGGTCTTCAGCGTGGGAAGCCCAAGCATTGCTGCGGGCCAGGCCGATGGCAGGCTGCGACGAGCTGGCCCAGGCATTCGTGTCCATGGTGGATCCCGTCCGCTACCCGCGGTCGCTGCCCGAGAACGATGTGCGGGAGATCAAGCGCATCAAGGCCAGGATGGAATCCGAACGGCTGCCCCGCGGCGCCGATCCTGCCCGTCACGTCAAGCTGGGCCGGGGCGGACTCAGCGACGTTGAATGGCTTGTCCAGCTGTGGCAGCTCCAACACGCCCACAACCATCCGGAACTGCGCACCACCAAAACCGTGCCGGCCCTGCAGGCGGCAAAGGAGCTGGGTCTCGTTGACGGCCCCGACGCCGAGCTGCTGGAATCGGCGTGGCGGCTGGCGGGAAAAATCCGCAACGCCAACGTCATGTGGACCGGAAAAACCTCGGATGTGCTGCCGTCGGCACGGGGGGACTTGGAGGCAGTCGCCCGATGGTGCGGCTACGATCCGGGCAACGCCGCAGCCTTTGAAGACGACTATTACAGTCTCACCCGCCGCGCCAGGGCGGTCTTTGAACGCCTGTACTACGGCTGAACGGCGGGCCGGGCTGGGCGCCGCAAACCGCTAACTCCCGGCCAGGGCACGGGCGTG
The DNA here is from genome assembly GCF_052376555.1 of Specibacter sp. AOP5-B1-6. Taxonomy (NCBI): domain Bacteria; kingdom Bacillati; phylum Actinomycetota; class Actinomycetes; order Micrococcales; family Micrococcaceae; genus Specibacter; species Specibacter sp. AOP5-B1-6. The sequence continues at coordinate 25,483 of NZ_JBQSVT010000049.1, read as the reverse complement.
GGACAACATGGTGACGACCGTCGCGCCGGTGACCAATTCGCCGTCGTGCACGAATCCCTCCTCACGCCCGGTGAGATCGGCGATGAGCCGGCCCTTCCACAACGCCAGCAGCTCGGCATGTTCGGGCACGGGGGCGAGATTGTGCATTTCACCGGGGTCGGCGTCGAGGTCGAAGAGCTCTTCGGTGCCCCATTCCGAGGCCCACAGGTATTTCACGTGGCCGTCGGTCACCCACTGCAGCGACTGGCCAAAATACACGTGCTCGCCATGCAGCCACTGGCGCCAGGGCGCATGGTCCGGCCCATCAACCGGCGAATCGCGCACGAAACGGGCCAGGGACCGCCCGTCGCAGGACTCCGGCACCGGCACCCCGGCCAAGTCGAGCAGGGTGGGCATGACGTCGCGCAACTCCACCACTTCATCGACCACGCCGCCGCGTCGGGCAGCGGGATCATTGGGCGCAGGTGCCACGATGAACGGCACACGGGCCGAACCTTCGTAGCCAACAGCCTTGCGGTAGAAGTCGTGGTCGCCCAGCATTTCACCGTGATCGGAGGTGAACGCGATGATGGTGTCTTCCGCCAGCCCAAACTCGTTCAGGGCCTCGAAGACGCGCATGAGCTGCATGTCAATTTGTGTCATCAAGCCGTAATAGCCGGCACGTGCGCGGTGCGTGACGGCCTCGGACAAGGTGCCGAAAGCCAGCTGGTGGTTGCCATTGGTCCGCACCGATTCAAAGTGGTGTTCCCAGTCGCCGAGCCGGCGCTTGAAGGCCGGCAGGTCAAGGTACATGTCCATGGCCCACCGGGGCGGGTCATACGGGGGATGGGGGCGGTGAAAAGACAAGTACAAAAAGAATGGGGCCGTGGGGTCACGCCGATACAACCATTCAACCGCCTGTGTGCCGGTCCAGGATGTCGGGTGCAGGCGCTCGGCCTTGTCCCACGGTCGGGCGACGGTTGAATTGCAGCCGGCGCCGTGGTCAAAGTACTCCTCGTCGGCCGTCACGCCCGGTTGCCGGCGCAACCACGGGACATAGTCATCGAAGAACTTGAAATCCCTGCGGCCCTTGCGGGCAAAGTGCAGGAACCCGTCGTGCAGGAGCACATCGTCAAAGCCCACCCGGTTGCGTGCAGGGTGGACATGCAGCTTCCCGATGGCCTGGGTCTGGTAGCCGGCCCGCCCGAACTCGCCCTGCAGCGTGACTGGATGGACGTCGTCGAACTTGACGCCTTCCTCATAACCCACCCGGCCGTGGCGCTCCTGGGACTGCCCGGTGAACAAGGCAACCCGGGCCGGAACGCAGGTGGGCGTGGCGGAATAGGCGTGCCGGAACCTGGCGCCCCTGCCTGCCAGCTCGTCCAGATGCGGAGTTTGCACGTGGGGATGCCCCTCGGCGCCGAGACAGTCGCCCCGCCATTCGTCGACGCAAATGAGGATCACATTGGGTTTGTTCATGGTCTACTTTCCTCGGTCGGCCCGCAGCGGGAGTAACCGGGGCCACATTCAGACTACGGCAGGACTCCGGGCGGGCGACGGGACGACGGGCGGGCGGACGACCGGCGCGAGGAGGCAGGCAGGACATAATGACTGGCAAAATCGGCGTGCTCTCGCGTGAACTCGCCAAACGCTGTAACGTCTTTGGGGTACTTCATTCGGCCCAGGAGGGGCGAAAATCCGTTGTGAGGGAAAATTAATGCTGAGGCTTCCACCCATACGGCGGCGCAGAGGTGGCACTTTCGCCGCCCTCGCCGCCTTTTTTACTGTAGCAATCATGTTTTTGGGGATCGGTGGTGCCTCAGCGCTGAGCGCACCAGCCGCCCCAACCGCTGTTTCCGCCGGTTCCCAGTCTGCCGACGTCAAGTCTGCCGACGTCCAGTCCGCGGACGTCAAGGGCAAGACGTTCGCCATTGCCACCGACACCACCTTTGCCCCGTTCGAGTTCCGCGACGGCAGCGGCGAACTAATCGGCATTGACATGGATCTGCTGCACGCCATCGCCGACGAAGAAGGCTTTGAGGTCGACATCAAGTCGCTCGGCTTCGACGCGGCCCTGCAGGCATTGCAATCGAACCAGGTGGCGGGCGTCATCGCCGGCATGTCGATTACCGATGAGCGCAAGCAGATCTTTGACTTCTCCGATCCGTACTTCGACTCCGGCGTGCAGATGGCCGTGGCCAAGAACAATGAGGAGATCAAGACCTACGAGGACCTCAAGGGCAAGACCGTCACCGCCAAGCGCGGCAGCGAGGGTGAAACCTTCGCCAACTCGATCAAGGACCAGTACGGCTTCACCGTCAAGGCCCTTGCCGATTCGGCCACCATGTACGACGACGTCAAGGCCGGCAACTCGGTGGCAGTGTTTGACGACTACCCCGTGCTTGCCTACGGTGTCAGCCAGAACAACGGGCTGAAGATTGTCACCGACAAGGAACAGGGAAGTTCCTACGGGTTTGCCGTGAACAAGGGACAGAACCAGGAGCTTTTGCAGGCCTTCGACAAGGGTCTGGCGGCGCTGAAAGCCAACGGCGAGTACGACAAGATCCTTGACAAGTACCTTGCCAAGTCAGAGGTTGAGGAGCAGGGCGGATTCTTCCAGCTCGTCAAGGACAGCTTCCCGGCCCTGATGAAGGGCCTGTGGCTGACAATGGTCGCCACCGTCCTCTCACTGGCCATCGCGCTGGTCCTGGGCGTGCTCTTCGGCTTCTTCAAGGTTGCCGAAAACAAGATCCTGCGGGGCATCGCCACCACCTACGTCGCCATCTTCCGCGGCACGCCGCTGCTGGTGCAGGCGTTCTTCTTCTACTTCGGCCTCCCACAGATGACCGGCCAGCCGCTGGACGTGCTCACCGCCGGTGTCATCACCTTGAGCTTGAATGCAGGCGCCTACATGACGGAAATCGTCCGCGGCGGCATCCAATCCGTGGATACAGGCCAGCTCGAAGCCAGCCGCAGCCTCGGCCTGAGCTACGTCACCTCCATGCGCCGTGTAGTGGTGCCGCAAGCCGTGAAGATCATGACGCCGTCGTTCATCAACCAGTTCGTCATCACGCTGAAGGACACCTCGCTGCTGGCCGTCATCGGCTTCGCGGAGCTCACCTACCAGGGCCAGCAAATTTACGCCTCGAACTTCCGCACGGGTGAAACGCTGTTGATCGTGGCTGCGCTGTACTTCATCGTGATCACCATCTTGACCCAGCTTTCCAACGTCCTGGACAGGAAGTTCAACAAATGAGCGCAAGCGACAACACAGCAAAAATCAGTGTCCGTGACCTGAAGAAAACCTTTGGCTCCAATGAAGTGCTCAAGGGCCTCGACATTGACGTGGCGGAGGGCGAGGTTGTGTGCGTCATCGGCCCGTCGGGTTCGGGCAAGTCCACGTTTCTTCGCTGCCTGAACAAGCTCGAGGACATCACCGCCGGTACCGTGACCGTCAATGGTTTCGATCTGACGGACGCCAAGGTTGACTTGAACACCGTGCGCCAGAACATCGGCATGGTGTTTCAGCACTTCAACCTGTTCCCGCACATGTCCGTCATTCAAAACATCATGCTGGCACCGGTTGAGCTGAAGAAGCTGGACAAGGCTGGCGCCCGTGCGAAGGCCCTGGCGCTGTTGGAGCGTGTGGGATTGTCCGAGAAGGCCGATGCGCGTCCGGCGTCGCTCTCGGGCGGGCAGAAGCAGCGTGTGGCCATTGCGCGCGCGCTGGCCATGAACCCGGGCATCATGCTTTTCGACGAGGCAACCAGCGCCCTTGACCCGGAGATGGTGGGCGAGGTGTTGCAGGTCATTCGTGATCTCGCCGCCGAGGGCATGACAATGGTCGTGGTCACCCACGAGATGGGCTTTGCCCGCGAGGTTGCCGACCGCGTCGTCTTCATGGACGCCGGCGTCATTTGCGAAGAGGGCACCCCCGAGGCCATCTTCTCCAATGCGCAGCAGCCCCGACTGCAGGAGTTCCTGGCCAAGGTTCTCTAGCAGTAGTGCAGGGGTGGCCGGCCTTCGGGCGGGCCACCCCTGTCCTTGTATTTTTGATAGTTTGGCGGTCGACGCCGGCATAACAGTTTTGGAGGTACGTGATGGACATGCAGGGCATTCTTGACGAGATAGTTGAGCGTGTCGCGACGCTGTGCCACCAAGGTTCAGTTGCCGCGTACATTCCGAGCCTGAGCCAGGTCTCGCCGGAGAAGTTTGGCATCTGTGTGGCCATGGCCGACGGCACGGTGTACGGGGCGGGGGACTGGCGCACGCCTTTCTCGATTCAAAGCCTTTCAAAGGTTTTTTCGCTCGCCCTCGTGATGTCGTATGACTACGACTCGATCTGGCGGCGTGTGTTCCGTGAACCCTCCGGAACCCCGTTCAACTCCATGGTCCAGCTGGAGGCTGACCGCGGCATTCCTCGCAACCCGTTCATCAACGCAGGCGCCCTGGTCGTCACAGACAGGCTGTTGACCTTGACGGGCGACGCCGCCGGTTCGGTGCGTGGACTGCTGCGCAGGGAATCGGGCAATCCCGAGGTTGAAGTGGACGAGGTGGTGGCAGCCTCCGAGGCCGGCCACGGCCACCGCAATGCCTCGATGGCGCACCTGCTGGCCAGCTACGGCAACCTCGAAAACCCCGTTGACGACGTCCTGGCCAACTACTTTAACCAGTGCGCGCTTGAAATGAGTTGTGAGGACCTGGCCAAGGCGTCCCTGTTCCTGGCCCGCCATGGCGTCTCAACGGGCGGCACGCCGTTCCTGAGCCCCAATCAAAGCAAGCGTGTCAACGCCGTGATGCTCACCTGCGGAACCTACGACGCGGCAGGGGAGTTTGCCTACCGTGTCGGCCTGCCGGGCAAAAGCGGGGTCGGCGGCGGCATTGTGGCGATCGTCCCGGGCCGCTGCTCAGTCACGGTATGGGGTCCGGCGCTTGGCCCCAACGGCAATTCAGTGGCCGGCATTGCGGCGCTGGATGCGTTCACGGCGCGCACCGAATGGTCAATCTTCTAGACGGGCCATGGCTTGTTGGTGGCCGGCCCGCGGGCGCCTGGCCTGTGGGCCGGTGGCTGGTGCCGCCAGCCACTGGCCCGGTGGAGATGGAACGTGAGAAGAATGAGGTTTCGTCAACATGCGTTGACTCCAGAATTGCCGTCAACTACTGTTGACGTTGGAGGTGTTGAACGTGAAAACATTGTTGGGCGACATGGATGGAATGGGGCCCGCCGAAGCTCTTTCTGCCGTCGCGGAAGCACGCAGGCAACTGGCCCGGACGGAGTCCGAGATGGTGGCCCGGGCCCGGGCGGCCGGGTTGTCGTGGGAGGCGGTTGCACTATGCCTGGGTGTGACGAAGCAGGCGGTTCACAAGAAGTACGGCAAGCGATAAGTCCCTAATATTAACCTCACATACAGGTAACTATCAGGTTAGATACGTAAGTTCGAAAGTGTTACCCGTTGGATTTATATTGAAGGAGGTCCTCATGGGACTCGGAGATAAGATCAGCAACAAAGCACAGGAAGCGGCCGGCAAGGTCAAGGAATCTGTTGGTGACGCCACCGACAATTCCAAGCTCCAGGCTGAGGGTGCAGCGGACCAGGCTGCGGCGAAAGCCAAGCAGGCCGGTGAGCACGTCAAGGACGCTGGCAAGGATGTCTTCGGAAAGTAACCCGCGGACTGCTTGAACAAAAAATGAAGGGTCGGAACATTGCGTTCCGTCCCTTCATTTTCTTGTCGGCGGCAGGCACTGCACTCGGCGTTTCGACGACTGGCGGTGTGTGGGCCCGAGACAGCTCAACTGCGCACAGGGGCGTCTCACCCGCGCTGGCTCACCTGTGACAGCCCAAAAAGTCACAGCACGAGCGAGAATGAACAGTTGCCGCGACCCGGCCGGGTGAAACCAAAAGCGGAGGGGAGGGGCGTGAACAACGCCCCTCCCCTCCGATTTAGCGTGGTGTGCTTAGCCCCGGATTAGCAGCCGTAGTAGAGCTCGAACTCGTACGGGTTCGGACGCAGCTGCAGCGGCTTGATTTCGTATTCGCGCTTGTAGTCGATCCAGGTGTCAATCAGGTCCTGGGTGAACACTCCGCCGGCCTGCAGGAACTCGTTGTCGTTCTCCAAGGCGATCAAGGCCTCTTCGAGCGACTCGGGAGCCTTGGGGATGTCCTTGTCTTCTTCAGGGGGGAGTTCGTACAGGTCCTTGTCGATGGGGGCCGGGGGTTCAATCCGGTTCTTGATGCCGTCAAGGCCGGCCATCAGCTGGGCAGAGAACGCCAGGTAAGGGTTGGAGGAGGCATCCGGTGCGCGGAACTCGAGACGCTTGGCCTTCGGGTTGGAGCCGGTGATCGGGATGCGGATACCGGCAGAGCGGTTGCCCTGCGAGTAGACCATGTTGACCGGGGCTTCGAAGCCCTTGACCAGGCGGCGGTAGGAGTTCACCGTGGGGTTGGTGAAGGCCAAAACGGCGTCGGCGTGCTTGAGCAGGCCGCCAATGTACCAGCGGGCCATGTCGGACAGGCCGGCGTAGCCCTTCTCGTCATAGAACAACGGGTCGCCATTGCTCCACAGCGACTGGTGGCAGTGCATGCCGGAGCCGTTGTCGCCAAAGACAGGCTTGGGCATGAACGTGACGGACTTGCCCCAGGCCCAGCCGGTGTTTTTGATTACGTACTTGAACTTCTGCAGGTCATCCGCGGAGTGCACCAGCGTGTTGAACTTGTAGTTGATCTCCGCCTGGCCGGCTGCGCCAACCTCGTGGTGGGAGCGCTCAACCTCAAGGCCGGCAGCGTCGAGCTCGAGGCACATGGCGTCGCGCAGGTCCGCTTGGTGGTCGATGGGGGCAACGGGGAAGTAGCCACCCTTCTCCGGCGTCTTGTAGCCGAGGTTGCCGCCCTCTTCCTTTCGTCCCGTGTTCCAGTAGGCCTCTTCGGAATCGATCTTGTAGAAGGAACCCTTCGCGGTCGACTCATACTGAACGTTGTCAAAGACAAAGAACTCGGCTTCGGCACCAAAGAATGCGGTGTCGGCAATGCCCGTGGAGGCCAGGTAGGCCTCAGCCTTTTCGGCTACGCCGCGCGGGTCGCGGTGGTACGGGTCGCCCGTGCGGGGATTCACGATGGAGAAGTTCAACGCCAGGGTCTTTTCCAGGCGGAACGTGTCAACAAAAGCGGTCTTGGGATCCGGGATCAGCTGCATGTCTGATTCAGCGATGCCCTGGAAGCCCCTGATGGAGGAGCCGTCGAACAGCTGGCCATTGACAAAGAAGTCAAGGTCAACTGTCTTAGCGGGCACATTGAAGTGCTGCTGGACGCCGGGCAGATCTGTGAATCGAATATCGACGAACTTTACATCTTCGTCTTTGATGAACTGGAGGACTTCTTCCGCGTTCTTGAACATTTACGCTCCTTGGCGCTGGGGGATTTGGCCGGCTGGGTGCGACCACGGTGCCTGTACAACTGACATAAGCCTAGAACCGGGCCATTACTCCACCGTGTCAGAAATGTTTCCGGCACGTTACAAGCGCCCCGGGAAGTCCCGGTGCCCCTGCTTCGGGCCCACACCGGTAGGCTGGAGGTGTGGTAGATCGTAAAGACATAGGTTCCTGGCTCAGCGGGCCGGACACTTCTAATATATCCAAATTTCCGGGCGAGCGTTTGGGGCAGCCTGAATCCGGCCCCGGTTCGATGGCCAGGGCAGGCCGGCGCATCCTGGCAATCTGCATCGATTGGGGCCTGTCGTACCTGATTGCGATGGCCTTCTTTGACGCCAACCCGAATGCCATCCTCGCCATCTTCGCGGCCGAGCAGATGCTCCTGGTGGGCCTGCTGGGCTACAGCGTGGGCCACCGGATCATGGGCATCGAGGTGGTGCGGCTCGACGGCCGCCAGCCCAGCCTGCTCGACGGCGTGATCCGCGCCGTGCTTGTCTGCCTGGTGATCCCCGTCATCATCGTCGACGCCGACCATCGAGGCCTCCATGACAAGGCCATCAAAACGATCCTGATCCGCCGCTAACCGCGCGGACCACTATTTCCTGATGCGGGTGCCGGCTGTCGGCCCCGCATCAGCGCTTGACCGTCACGGTTGGCCGGTGCCTGCCCATGTGAAGTTCGACGGCGGATGGCCCACCCATGCCGGCGGACGTCCAACCCATGCCAGGCGGCGCCTCCCCGGCAGGTTCCGAGCCCACGGTCATGGCCCATGCGACGCCGTCGGGAGCCAGCACCTGCACGGCGGTGGCGCCGTGCGGTGCGTGATGCCGATTCGCCATGCTGATGAGTTTTCCGGCCGCGCAGGGGGCGTCGAAGGACGTCATGCCGGGTGCGGCGTCCCCGGGTGTGGCGGCCGAGCCAAAGTGAGCCGGGGCCTTGCCCGCTGTTTGCGGAGCGGGGGCGGCGGCTGGCGCTGCGGGCGTTGGCTGCGCAGGACTTTGCTGTGCTGGGGGTGTCCCGAGGTGGGGTGTCCCGACATCCTGTGTCCCAAAGTCCGGTCTCCCAACGTCCGGGCCATGTGGACTTGTGGATGCCAGCGGCACAGCGAAGATCGCTCCGTTGTGTCGCCGGGAATGGCACGGCTTTCTGCTGCAACGGCAACATGGCTGCAGGGCGCGAAAACAATGATGCCCGGCGGGAAAATCCCACCGGGCATCATGTGTATGGAGTTTTTTAGCGGCCGCGTGCGGCCTTGCGGTCCGGGCGGGCCTTGTAGGGGTCGATGCCCTTGGGGATGGGCAGTTTGTTGCCCATGGACGTGATGCGCTTGTTGACGGCACCAACTTCCACCTTCGTCAGCTCGTTCTTGAGCTTGCCCATCTTTTTGGTGACCTTGGCGATCGGCACTTGGCCTTCTGCCTTGCCGGTCTCGATGATCGTGACAGTCACGTTGGGCAGAATCCGCTTCAAGCGGCGTCGCTCTGCATCGACCAGGCCCTTGACCCTGTTTGACGGACCTTCCGTGACAAGGACGATGCCCGGCTTGCCGATGGCGCGGAAAACGACGTCCTGCGTGCGCGGGTTGACCGATGCGGGCTGCTCGTCAAAGATCCAGCCCTTCTTGAGCGAGCTCAGGGCAGCGCCTGCGGCGCCGGCCTTGCCCTCGATCTGTGCGTAAGCGGCACGCTCGGCGCGTCGTGACATCAGCAGCAGCGCACCCAAGAGGCCCAGCGGAATGCCGATCATCAGACCCGTAATCCAGTTGCCGGGAGAAATCAGCAGCACCACCAACAGGGAAACCAGGATCAAGCCGAAAAATGCGCCAAGCATTATCCAGGTCACCATGGGATCGTGGCGGCGGGTCATCTTGAAGATGTCCACCATTTGCTTGATGCGGCCCGGCTTTTTGTCCTTTTTGGGCTTGTCTGCCTTCGGAGCGCGGGAAAAGAGGGAACGCTTTGGTTTGTCAGCGTTGCTGTCTGCGGAGTCAGTGGTTTTGGCCATAGTGAGTCAATTCTAGCGGGTGTTGGACGGGAATGTGGCATGTGGAAATCCCTGCCCAAACTCGAAGCTCGGGGATTTCCCGCAGGGACGGCAGCGCAGCCGAAGTGCAGCCGCTGCACTGCTTTTACCGGGCGGCGATGAGGGAGGCGGCTTCCTGGCGGGTGTGCCCGGAGTCCTCGATGCCGTCGGCGATGTGGGCGAGGTGCGCGGGGATGTCTCGGCCCTTTTTGCGCATGGCCGTGGCCCAGAGCCGCCCGGCACGGTAGGAGGACCGCACCAACGGCCCCGACATGACACCGAGGAAGCCGATCTCCTCGGCTTCCTGGTTCAGGTCAAGGAATTCCTGCGGCTTGACCCAGCGGTCCACGGGCAGGTGGCGTTCGGAGGGGCGCAGGTACTGGGTGATCGTGATCAGGTCGGTCCCGGCGTCGTGCAAATCCTGCAACGCTTGGGAAATTTCCTCGCGCGTCTCGCCCATGCCCAGAATAAGGTTCGACTTCGTCACCATGCCCTGGTCCCGGCCCTGCGTGATGACGTCCAGGGACCGTTCATAGCGGAACGCGGGACGGATGCGCTTGAAGATCCGCGGCACCGTCTCCACATTGTGCGCGAACACCTCCGGCTTCGACTCACAGATCGCCGTGATGTGCTCGGGCCGGCCGGAGAAATCAGGGATCAACAGCTCCACGCCGGTGTTCGGGTTCAACTCATGGATCTTTCGGACCGTCTCGGCGTACAGCCAGACACCCTCATCGGCGAGGTCGTCCCGGGCCACCCCGGTCACAGTGGCGTAGCGCAGGTTCATCTTCACCACCGAACGGGCCACCTTCGTGGGCTCAAACATGTCGATCGGCGACGGCTTGCCCGTGTCAATCTGGCAGAAGTCACAGCGGCGGGTGCACTCGGACCCGCCAATGAGGAACGTCGCCTCGCGGTCTTCCCAGCACTCAAAAATGTTCGGGCAGCCGGCCTCTTCACAGACCGTGTGCAGGCCCTCGCTCTTGACCAGGTTCTTCATCGCAATGAATTCCGGGCCCATCTCAACCTTGGCTTTCATCCACTCCGGTTTGCGCTCAACCGGAACAGCCGCATTGCGCTGCTCAACCCGCAACAACTTGCGTCCTTCAGGTGCCAACGTCACAGCAATGCTCCTTCTGACCGGCCCGCTTCCACGGCACCGGCGGTTGATGCCTGTTCAGGCGGTAAGTCAGTGATCAGTGGTGCCAAGACCCGGCTGGTGGCTTCCTTGACCAGCGGTGCCAGGTCCTGTGGTGAAATGTCCCGGCCTGTTTCGGCCTGCAGGGTGGTGGTGCCGGCATCCTGGATGCCGCAGGCGATGATCTGTCCGTAGGGGGCCAGGCTGTTGTTGGCATTGATGGCAATGCCGTGCATTGTCACGCCGTCATGGACGCGGATGCCAATGGCCGCGATTTTTCGGTCGCCGCCCTTATCGTCTGCGGTGAGCCAGATGCCGGCCCGGCCGTCGACCCGCACGCCCGCCACGTCGTAGTGTGCGAGGACCTCGATGATGATGTCTTCCAGGGCGTGGACATAGGCCCGGATGCTGTGGGCGTCGGCAAGTCGGACGATGGGGTACATGACCAATTGGCCTGGGCCGTGCCAGGTGAGCTTGCCGCCGCGGTCAACGCTGACCACAGGTGTTCCGTCGAAGGGGCGTTCGTGGTCTTCGGTTCGTTTGCCCGCGGTGTAGACCGCTGCGTGTTCGAGCAGCAACGCAGTGTTGGGTGCGGTGCCGGCAACGACGGCGGCATGAATTGCCCGCTGCTCCTCCCACGCGCCCTCGTAGTCGACGAAACTTGGGGCAAATCCGAGATCGGAGAACTGAACACTCATAGGAGTTAGTTTAGGGGACGTTGCATTTTCGCCTAAATCAGAATTCGCTGCCCGTCCCGCGGGTTGTGGATAACTTCAAGCAGGAAAAGCGAATCGGGACTACTACTGGTATATGGACAATTTCGGCTTGCAGACGTTGCAGACGTTGCAGGGGCAGCCTCCGGCAATCCCCGGCCATGATCCTGTGCGCTGCTTGGGCAGCGGCACGCAAGGTCAGGTGTGGCTTATGTCCCCGCACGACGGCTCGGCTGCGGTGGCGGCGAAATGCCTGGCGGTGCGAGCGGAATCTGACAGCACCGACATCCATGGCGACCCCCTGCGTCACAATGAAAGCCAGATCACACAGGAATGGCGGGTGCTGACGCAATTTCACCACGACCACCTCATCCCGGTGCGGCGCCTGGTGCGGGATTCCACGGGTGCGCATGTTTTGCTGATGGACTATGCCGCAGGCGGTTCCTTGGCGCAGATAGTTGCCGCCAGGGGTCCCCTGAACGTGGGGGAGACGGTCACGGTGTTGACCCCCATCGGCCAGGTCCTCGCCTTCCTGCATGGCAGGGGTGCCGTGCACGGCGACGTGTCACCGGGGAATGTGCTGCTCAGCGCCGCCGGAAAACCGTTGCTGGCGGATTTCGGGTTTGGCAGGCTCCTGGGGCAGGGGGAAGGGGCACTGAACGGGACGCCTGGATACTACTGCACAACGGACACTGTCCGTGATGAAGCTGCGGATGTGTACGCCCTCGCTGCCGTTGGCTGGTTTGCGCTGACGGGCCGGCCGGCGCCGGCCACAAGGGATCGAATGCCGCTGGGCACCATTGTTCAAAATGTCCCCGGCGAGCTTGTTGCAGCCCTGGAGGCGGGGCTGACTGACGACGCCGCACTGCGGCCCACCGCCGCGGCTTTTGCCCAAGCCGTTTTTCGCAGTGCCCGGGCGGAAGCCGTCGCCCTTGGCAACGCCGTCCATCCCAGCGTGCTGCCTGAACTGCTCACCCGCAAAGATGTGAAAGTACGGCGGACAAGGAAGCACGCCTCGCAACGCACCCTGTTCGGCCGGCGGCGCACTCCTCGGGCGGAAGGGGGTGGCCGGCCGGGGAGACGGGAGCGGCGGGCGCTCAGGCATCAAGACACCTCCGGTGGTCTGCGGTACCGGCGGCAGAAACTGCGGGCCGGACGCCAGGCACGGCGGCTCGGGGGCTTGTGGGGGAACGGGCCCGCCACACGCAGTGGATCCAGGCGACGTAGAAGGGCCATCGCGGCTGCCATTGCCGCGGCAGTCGCCGCCAGCGTGGCTGTGGTGCTGATTTCACTTGGCTTCCCCGATGCCAATGGCGGGTGGGGGACAGGACTGGCAGAAGGAGTGGCGGTTGACGCCACAGCCCCAGCTGCATACAGCGACGTCCCGTTGGAATGGGCGGCGGCGTTGCCTGCGGAGATTCAAAAAGGGCTTGCCGCCCCGGAACCGGTGGCCGCCTTGCACGCTCTGGCATGGGTCCGTTCCTATGCGCTGTCCAACGCAGATGCTGCCCTGGTGGCGAAGGTCAACTCGCCGGGGTCTGCAGCCCTGGAAGCGGACAACGCCATAGTGCAGAGCCTCAAGGATCTGGGCCACACGCTTGCCGGATTGGAGACATCCATTTCCCAGGGACACACGAACTACCTAAAGCAATCGAACCCGCCGGGGCCGCTGCCGCCTGGCCCGGTCGTTGCGACCGTGCGGGCAGCAGTCACCACGAGTGCTTTCGCGGAACTCGACGCGACGGGAATGCTGGTTCACAAACAAGAAACGGAGCAAAGCCAGGAGCTGGACATTGTCCTGGTGCAGGTCGATTCCCGGTGGACCATTCAACAAATCCTCGAGGTGGCGCCAGATTGACAGTGCGGACGTGGGACCGTGGCACGGCCGCACCCGGTTCATGACGGCCTCACGCGCAAGGAGACTGCAGGCATGGCGACAGGATGCAAAAAAGACCATGTGGCAGCCGTCGTAACGGCTGCCACATGGTCTAAGGCAGTGAAGCGGTTACGCCTCCAGCGTTGCCTCGAGCGTGATTTCGACGCCGGCCAGTGCGGCTGAGACCGGGCAGCCGGCCTTTGCTGCGTTGGCAATGCGATCAAAGTCTTCCTGGCTGATGCCGGGAATCTTGGCGGCCAGTGTCAAGTGGCTGCCTGTGATGCCCGTGCCGGGCACGAAGGTGACGGCAGCGCTGGTGTTGACGTAGTCGGCTGCATGGCCGGCACCGCTGAGCTCGTGTGAGAAAGCCATGGCGAAGCAGGAGGAGTGGGCCGCTGCGATCAGCTCTTCGGGGCTGGTCTTGCCCTCGGCTGCCTCTGTGCGTGCCTTCCAGGTGATGTCGAACGTGCCAAGTTCCGAGCTGTCCAGGGTGACCTGTCCGGCACCTGTTGGAAGGTCGCCGACCCAGCCTGCGTGGGCATTACGAGTTGTAGCCATGTTCACTCCTATGATTCGTGGTGAGAGGTGAGTGGAGGTGCTGCGTGAATGGTCCGCAACGACTCCTCTTCCAGCCTATGCCTTAAACGCAAAACAGCACTTCTCCGGTGTCCGGGGGTGGATCAACCACCTCCGGACACCGGAGAAGTGCTGCCTTGTTCAGTCAGTCGTTAGACGGTCCACAGCGTGGCTACGGCGATGTTGATCAGTGCCATGCCACCCACCGCGTGGGCCAGGCCGGTGGAGACTGCCTCACCCTTGGCGGCCTTGCGGTAGCCGATGATGGCAGGAACCAGCACGGCGATGGCGATGATGATTTTCACACCAATCTTGATGTGGAACGCTGCGGAAGGACTGCCGTTTGCTTCTGCCAGACCCACCAGCGCCAAGCCGGTGACGAGCTGGGCGATGGCACCCCACAGCTGAATGGGGAGGATCGTGGGCTTCTTGAAGGTGGCGAACCAGCCGCCTACAATGGCGGCTGCGCCGAGAACGTGCAGGAATACCAGGATGCTAGTTACTAAAGTCATGGCTTCAGCTTATGCAACTTGCTGACACAGTGTCTATCAAGGTCCACCTTATGTGACGCACGCTACAGGGGAGGCCCGCTGCCGGGCGCCGCATGGGAACAATCGCAGGCACAACAACGGCGGCCGGTGACTTGGTCTCCCAGGTCACCGGCCGCCGTCGAACATTCACCGCTTGGCATTCACCGCTTGGGTGAACGAGCAGCCTTAGAGGCCCAGATCGGCCTCAAACGCACCAGCTTCCAGGCGGACCTTCAGGGTCTGCAGGAAGCGGCCGGCGTCCGCGCCGTCCACCAGGCGGTGGTCGTACGTCAGGCACAGGTACATCATGTGGCGGATGGCGATGGTGTCGTCACCGTCTGCATCAGCAACAACCACTGCGCGCTTGACGATCGCGCCGGTGCCGAGGATGGCAACGTTGGGCTGGTTGATGATCGGAGTGTCGAACAGTGCGCCGACGCTTCCGATGTTCGTGATGGAGAACGTGCCGCCGGACAGCTCGTCCGGGCCGATCTTGCCGCTGCGGGTGCGTGAGGCAACATCGGCAATCTTGCCGGCCAGGCCCGCGAGGTTCAGATCGCCGGCGTTGGAGATGACAGGAACCAGCAGGCCCTTGTCGGTGTCCACGGCAATCGCGAGGTGCTCGGCGTTGTGGTAGGTGATTTCCTGAGTTTCCTCGTTGTATTCACCGTTGACCTTGGGGTGCTGCTTGAGCGCCTCGGTCACAGCCTTGGCGATGAACGGCAGGAAGGTCAGCTTCGTGCCGTTGGTTGCCTGGAACGGCCCCTTCGCCTGGTTGCGCAGCTTCACGATCCGCGTCATGTCGATCTCGTGGACCTGCGTGAGCTGCGTGGAAGCTTCCAGCGACTCGCGCATGCGCCGGGCAATGACCTGGCGGATCCGGGGTGCCTTGACCGTGGTGCCGCGCAATGATGACGGTACGACGGCGGGAGCAGCCTTGGCAGCGGAGCTCGCCGCAGCGGCGGGCGCCCCAGCGGCCGGAGCCTGAGCTGAGGCAGCCTTGGCGGCGTCAGCGGCAGCCACGACGTCCTGCTTGCGGATGCGGCCGCCAACACCGGAGCCGGTGACGGTGGTGATGTCAACGCCTTGCTGGTTGGCAAGCTTGCGCACCAGCGGGGTCACATAGTTGGAATCGGCGCCAGCTGCGGCCGGTGCCGGTGCGGCGGGTGCTGTTGCCGGTGCTGCGGCAGGTGCCGGTGCCGGAGCTGCCGGAGCGGCAGCCGGTGCGGGGGTTGCAGCAGGTGCTGGAGCAGCAGCCGGTGCTTCCGCGGGGGCTGGAGCTTCCGCCGGTGTTTCGGCGGGGGCTGGTGTCGCAGCAGGTGCTGCTGGTGCTTCCGCAGCGGCGGAGCCGATCAGTGCCAGCACGCCACCAACTTCAGCGGTCTCGTCCTCAGGAACGCGAATTTCCAGCAAAACACCCGCGACAGGAGAGGGGATTTCCGTGTCAACCTTGTCGGTGGACACCTCAAGCAGCGGCTCGTCAACCTCAACGGTGTCGCCCACGGCCTTCAACCAGCGGGTGACGGTGCCTTCGGTGACTGACTCGCCAAGGGCAGGAAGAACCAGCTCGTGGGCGTCGCCGGCAGGTGCCGCGGCAGGGGCTGCCGGGGCTTCGGGTGCTGCGGCCGGAGTCTCAGCTGCCGGGGCTTCAGCGGCAGGCGTTTCAACCGGAGCTGCAGGCTCCTCCGCGGGAGCAGCGGGGGCTTCGGCTTCTGTGGACGCTCCAGAGCCTATGCGGCACAGGGTTGCACCCACTTCGGCCGTCTCATCCTCAGGTACCAGGATTTCTTCCAGGATGCCGGCGAAGGGCGACGGAATCTCGGTGTCAACCTTGTCGGTGGAAACTTCCAGTAAGGGCTCGTCGACTTCAACGCGGTCCCCGACCTGCTTGAGCCATCGCGTAACGGTGCCTTCGGTGACGCTTTCACCCAAGGCGGGCAAGTTCACGGATTCAGACATTTCGTCCCCGTTCTCCTTCTAATGCGCTGCATTTCGCTGATGGTGCATTGTGATGCATCGCCACGAAATTCCTTAAAATTAAGTATGGTTTTTAGCTTAGTGCACCCGGCCGTGGGGCCGGGTGCACTAAGAGTGTTTGTTGCTAGCCGTGGAGCGGGCGTCCGGCCAAGGCCATTGCCGCTTCTCCCAAAGCTTCGTTCTGTGTGGGATGCGCGTGGATCAAGCCCGCGATGTCCTCGGGGTATGCTTCCCAGTTCACAATGAGCTGTGCTTCACCGATCTGCTCACCAATGTGGCTGCCGATCATGTGGACGCCGACCACGGGGCCGTCTTTTTCACGAACGAACTTGATGATGCCGCCGGTGCCCAAGATGGCGCTCTTGCCGTTGCCGGCCAAGTTGTACTCAGTGGATTCGACGTTGGCATCGCCAAACTTTTCCTTGGCCTGCTTCTCGTTCAAGCCAACTGAAGCAATCTCCGGGTCGCAGAAGGTGACCTTGGGAATGTTGATGTCTTCGACGATCACCGGGTTCATGCCGGCGATTTCCTCGGCAACGAAGATGCCCTGCTGGAACCCGCGGTGCGCAAGCTGCACGCCGGGGACGATGTCGCCCACTGCGTAGACATTGCCGACGCCTGTGTGCAGGCGCTCGTTGGTAATGACGAAGCCGCGGTCAATGGTGACGCCGGCTTCCTCGAAGCCCATGCCGGACGTGGACGGGCCACGGCCAACGGCGACGAGCATGAGGTCGGCTTCGTACGTCTTGCCATCAACCAAGGTGGCCTTGACGCCGTCGTTGTTCTGCTCGACGCCCTGGAAAAAGGTGCCGGTGTTGAACTTGATGCCGCGCTTGCGGAACGTCCGCTCAAGGACCTTGATGATGGAGGCATCTTCGTTCGGCACCAGTGAAGCCATGCCTTCGATGATGGTGACATCCACGCCGAAAGACTTCCAAACGGAAGCAAATTCGACGCCGATGACGCCGCCGCCGAGCACGATGGCGCTCTTGGGGAGGGTCTCCATGGAGAGGGCCTCGTCGGAGGTGATGACCTTGCCGCCGATTTCCAGTCCGGGAAGGCTGCGTGAGTAGGAACCGGTGGCGAGAACAATGTTCTTGCCGGTGTAGTTCACACCGTTTACCGTCACGGTGTTGGCTGCGGTGAGCTTGCCTTCACCCTCAATGACTGTGACGCCCTTGCCCTTGATGAGTCCCTGCAGGCCCTTGTACTTGCCGGCAATGATGCCGTCCTTGTACTTGTTGACACCCACCAGGTCAATGCTGTTGAGCTGGCTGTTGACGCCGATGGAGGCGCCGTCACGGGCGTGGTCTGCAACCTCTGCTGCATGCAGCAGGGCCTTGGTGGGGATGCAGCCGTTGTGCAGGCAGGTGCCGCCCAACTTGCCCTTCTCCACGAGGCCAACGGTCATGCCCAATTGGACTGCACGCAGCGCAGTTGCATAACCGCCGCTGCCACCGCCGAGAACCAAAATATCGAATTCTTGCCCAGCTGCCTGTTCGGCCACTTAGACGCTCCCTCGCGTTCGGGTGACGCGCATTGTTCGCGCGTCATCTCATCAATTATTGAAAGAAGAGCCCATTCGTTCCAGAATGGGCCACTTCTGCCGGTCATGGATAAATACTTTCAGCATTTACCTTACGTCAGTTGTTCCATGCAACACCCGCACTGCTGTCACAGTAAAGGGGAATGTGGTCATACTCACTGTGGTGCTGCTCATGGGCCAGCCATGCGGTGTCCGGTTTAGGCGCTGCGGGCCACAACGTCCTCAACATAGGCGACCAGGGTGCGCACAGCCATGCCCGTGCCCTGCTTGGGTGTGTAGCCATACGGGGAGGCCTCGTTGAAGGCGGGCCCGGCGATGTCGAGGTGGGCCCAAGGAATGGTTTCCCCGTCCTTGCCCTTCCCGACGAACTCCTGCAGGAACACGGCGGCTGTCATCATGCCGCCCATGCGCTCTCCGATGTTGGCCATGTCGGCAACGGGGGATTCCAGCGACGGACGCAGCTCCTCGGGAAGTGGCATCGGCCAGACAAGCTCACCGGCCCTGTCGGCGGCAGCCTTCAGTGCTGCGCTGACGCCCTCGTCACCCATGACGCCTGCAGTGCGATGGCCAAGGGCAACGACCTGGGCTCCGGTCAGGGTGGCGACGTCGATGATCACGTCGGGGAATTCCTGGGACGCAGCAACGAGACCGTCGGCCATGACCAGGCGGCCTTCGGCGTCGGTGTTCAACACCTCGACGGTCTTGCCGCCAAACATTGTCAGAACGTCGGAGGGGCGGATGGCGGTGCCGGAGGGCATGTTCTCGGCAATGCACAGCCAGCCCGTGACGTTCACCGGCAGGCCCAGGTCGGCCACGGCCAGGACCGTGTTGAGCACTGCTGCAGCACCTGCCATGTCGCATTTCATGGTCACCATGCCGGCGCCGGGCTTGATGGAAATTCCGCCGCTGTCAAAGGTGATGCCCTTGCCCACCAAGGCAAGATCTGCCACTGCGCGGTCGGACTTGTATTCAAGCTTCACCATGCGCGGCGGTCGTGAGGAGCCCTGTCCCACGCCCATGATGCCGCCGTAGCCGTCCTTGAGGAGGCGCTTCTCGTCCAGGATGGTGACCTTTACGGGCAGGCCCTTGGCCAAATCCCGGGCGGCCTCGGCAAAGGTGGCCGGGTACAACTTGCTGGGCGGCTCGTTGACGAGCGTGCGGGTGGCGTTGACTGCCTTGGCAACGACGGCTGCGCGCTCCAATGCGGCTGCCAGCTCCGGGTCCTTCGCAAGCGTGGAGTGAATGGTGACCTTGGACACAGGGTCGCGCTTGTCCTTCGTGTTTGAATGCAGGCTCGCGTATTGGTAGGCACCCAGTGCGGCACCCTCGGCAAGCGCGGCAACCTGGCCCACCGCCGTCGTCGGGATGGCAAAAAGCACATGCTTGAGCCCGGCAAGCTGGCGGATGGCCGCCCCCGCCGTGCGGCGCAGGGCTTCATCGCTGGCCGCGCCGTTCTTGACGGCGCCAATGCCGGCAAGGACCAGGATTTTCGCGCCGGTTTCCGGCAGCCCGGGCAGCCGCACAACCTGGTCGGCGGCGCCGGTGACGCCGAGAGCAGGCATTGACGCCTTGAGGGAGGCAAGCGCCGCGGTGGAGAGCGGGGCATCCAAAATGACGGGTCCGTCGGCACCCTTGCCTACGGCAACCACGAGGGCGTCGGCCGAAACCTTTGCCAACTCGCTGCTGACCACGCGGAAGCTGATGTCTTCTTTGAAACTCACTGAAATACTGTCCTCACTTTGGGGTGTTGATGAACGGGTATCGCTGCATTCGATCGTAGCGCCATCGCCTGCCAAATGCGCGCCGGTGAGCGGCGGTCAGGCGCAGGCGGGCATTCTTCGGCATTGGCCGGCCGGGGGAGCCTGCGCTGTAAGGCCGCCTCTCCCGGGTTGACCCGTCCATGGAACTGGGGCAGGCTCAGGCATTTGGACATCCGCCGGCCTGCCCTCATGGCTGACAAACCCCAACTCGCCTTGGTTGACAATCCCCAGTACGTTCAGCCCAAGTCATTCAGCCGGACTCGTGCCGCGACGGCCGCCACGATGCAGCGCCGCCACAGCAGGCAGAGCCGACGCTGCACGGCATCATGCAGGGCGATCGGTGGCATCATTGGAATGTTCGGGGCGACGGTGGTGTTGTGCTGTTCAGAGACACAAGCTGCTGAGGAAGACCATGAATATGACCGAGTACACCCCTTTTCAAGACCCCGAGTCCCTCTATGTCCTCAACGACGAGCTGATCGCCGACGAAGACCTGCGCGGTGCCAACCTGCTCATGGCGTTCACCGGTTTTTCGGATGCGGGCCATGTAGTCACCCAAATTTCCGGCGAGCTCAAGGACCAGCTGGCCGGGGAGCCTGTGGCAGTTTTCGACATTGACCAGCTCCTTGACTACCGGTCACGACGTCCCCGCATCACGTTCTCCGAGGATCACCTCAGCGGCTACAAAGCGCCGTCACTGGTGCTCTACCGCATGGTTGACGCGCTCGGCACGCCCTTCCTCTACCTCACAGGCAGCGAGCCTGATTTGCAGTGGGAACGATTCAGCCGCGCGGTCCTGGACCTGGTGGAACGCTTTGACGTGAACCTGGTGGCCTGGGTGCATTCGGTGCCCATGCCGGTCCCGCATACCCGCCCGATTGGCGCGACCGTGCACGGCAACCGGCCGGACCTGATCGAAGGCATCTCGGCGTGGAAAACCACCATGGAGATTCCAGCCGCCGTCGGACATGTGCTTGAATTCAAGCTCGACGCTGCCGGGCGCAATGTGGTTGGCTATGCCGTCCATGTCCCGCATTACCTGTCCGACGCCGAGTACCCGCCTGCCGCCGTCGCCGGTTTGGAATACTTGGGGGCCGCTGCCTCCCTGATGCTGCCCAGCGAACGCCTGCGCGAGGCCGGCCGGGCCGTTGAGCGCCAAATCACCGAACAGGTTGAGGGTTCCAGCGAGGTTGCCACGGTGGTCAAAAATCTGGAGAAACAATACGACGAACACACAGACGGCAACGCCCGCCGCTCGCTGCTGGCCGGTGACAACGACGAACTGCCGGACGCCGATGAGCTCGGTGCCGCAGTGGAGGCATATCTGGCCAGCCGTGACGCCGGACCGCAGGGTGGAAGTCAAGACGGTCCCTAAGCTGGCATAGGCTGGGTGGGTGGATAGCAAACGTGCGTGGTTGGTGTGGGGTGTTGGAGTTTTTGCCTACCTGATTGCGATCACGCATCGAACCTCCTTTGGTGTAGCCGGGCTCGTTGCCACCGAACGGTTTGGCGCAACGGCGTCGGCGCTCTCCGCATTTACCGTCATTCAGCTCATTGTCTACGCCGGGCTGCAAATTCCCGTTGGCGTGCTGGTGGACAGGTTTGGCCCACGGGTCATGATCGCCACCGGCGCGGCCCTCATGGTGCTGGGCCAGCTGCAGCTGGCCGGTGCAACGTCCGTGCCGGCAGGCGTGGTGGGCAGGATCTTTGTCGGCGCCGGCGACGCCATGACCTTCATAGCGGTCATCCGCCTCATCCCGCTGTGGTTCCCCACACGCAGAGTCCCCGTGCTGACACAGCTGACGGGGCAGTTGGGCCAATTTGGCCAGCTCATCAGCATTGCCCCGTTTGCCTTTGTCCTGAACCATGCAGGGTGGAGCCAGGCATTCCTGGGGCTGGCAGCGCTGGGTGTCCTGGCCTGCGTGCTGTCTGCCGCCGTATTGCGGAATGCGCCGGCAGGCTCAACTGCGCCCATTGCCCGGCCCGGCATGCGGGAAACCGCGGCGGACCTTGCCACTGCGTGGCGGCAGCCCGGGACCCGGCTTGGCATGTGGACGCATTTCTCCACCCAATTTTCAGGCACTGTCTTCGTCTTGACATGGGGTTATCCCTTTCTGGTTTCGGGACAGGGGCTGGACACGGCGACCGCAAGCATCCTGCTGAGCTTGTTCGTGGTTGTGGGCATCATCTGTGGTCCGTTCCTTGGCAGCTGGGTGGGCAGGCACCCGCTGCGACGCTCAACCATGGTCCTTGCCGTCACCGTTGCCATCGCGGCTGCCTGGGCGGCTGTGCTGCTGCATTCCGGTCCCTCGCCGCTGTGGCTGCTGGTTGTGCTCGTCCTTGTCCTTGCCGTGGGCGGGCCGGCCTCAATGATCGCCTTCGACTTTGCCAGGACCTTCAATCCCTCGCACAGGATCGGCACGGCCACCGGCATTGTGAACGTGGGCGGCTTCTTCGCCGCACTTGTAACGATGTACATGATCGGGCTCATCATTGATGTGCTCAACGGGATTGGCTTTTCTCCTGACGGGCTGTATTCGCTCGACGCCTTCCGGGTGGCGTTCTCCTTTCAATTCCTGGTGCTCGGCATCGGCATCGCAGCTGTCATCACCACCCGGCGAAAGGTGCGCCGGACCATGGCGGATCGCGGCGAGCTGGTCCCGCCGCTGCGTGATGTCCTGTCCGACAACCGCCGCAGGCGCCAGCAGTTCCGCAAGGAGCAAAAGGACGAGCGGACGGCACGCAGGGACTGAACATCCCGGATGGGCCGCGCGGCCGGCACCGGCGTGAAGCGGACGGTCAGCGCAAACATGCGGCAGCGGAGCCCTGTTTTCCACAGATCCGCCGTTTTCGTCGAAGGGCCCTGTTTTCTGGGCCCGCGGGGCAGCAGCCTTGAGGCATGAGAAAGCAAATAGATAAAATTAAAGTCAGCGCCGGTGAGGATCTCCTGGCGTTCATTCCCCACATGGTGGGGTATTGGCCGGAGCGCAGCATCGTGTGCATCGGCATGAGCGGCAAGCGGCTCCGGGCAACCATGCGGCTGGACCTGCCTCCCGACGACCCGGCTGTTGACCTTGCGCGTTTTGCCGCCATTGCCGCGTCACAACTTGCCAGCGACGTCGAAGCGGACGGCTGCCTGATCGCAATCTTTGGTGATGAGGACTGGCTGTCCCCGGAGACACCGCCACACGCACAGGTGCACAAGGCCTTGTGCATGGCTTTCGAAGAGTTCGAGCTGCCGGTGCGTGACTCCTGGTTCGTTGGGGTGAACCATTGGCGCAGCCTCGAATGCGACGACGCCCAATGCTGTCCGTGGCCGGGGAAAGACAACGCCTCGATCAAGGAAAGCTTTGTCAATGCCGAGTTCATCTTCCGCGGAAGCATGGTGAGGAACAGTCCAAGGGAACAGATCAAGGATCTCGTGGCACTCAGGGACCCAAAATTCGCCGAGGCCGTGACAGCGGCCGGGACGGATCTGAAGGGGCCCCTGGCATTGGCGGGCTCGGGCGCCCACCAGTTGGCAGTCACCCTCGGAGCGTGGGAATACAGCCTCTCCCGCTGGCCCGTGACACCCGACCCCGCCATGGCTGCCTATCTTTTGGCCAGCCTGGCCGAAGGGACCGTCCGCGACGCAGTCATCGTTGCACTGGCCGCGACGCCCCGCCACGCCATGGCAGGAGCTGCCGCACTTGGCCTCGTGCCGCTGGACAGCGACAACGTGAAAGTGCCGCGCAATTGGCATGGTGGAAATCAAGCCTCCGGCAGCGAAATCCACTTGGACAACATCCCTGACGAGGAAATCCTGCTCGCCGGCGAAGACTTTGCCCGCATATTGGTCGGAGAAGTGGCTCCCGGCGCCAACGCGGCCGGTCGAAGGGGTGCCGGTGCCGGCTCCGCCGCTGTCAGTTCTGCCGGGACTGGCGGACCGGACTGGGCCAGGCTGGATGTGGCCGAACCGCTGCTGCAGTTTCTGGCCGGGTCCACGCAGTCCGCGGACAAGGCGCCGGTGCTGTGCCTGTTGGGGTGGATTCAGTGGTGCAAGGGACACGGGACATGGGCGGGAAGCTACTTTCAAGCCTGTCAGGACCACCAGCCTGGATACCGGCTGGCAAGCATGCTTGAGCAGTTGCTCGCGGCCGGCCACATCGCCGAGTGCGCCAAGAACCCCCGCACCGCCTGGCGCGGCTACGGGGAAAAAGAAGCGCCGGACGAAGCTGCCTGACGGTCTCGGGCCCACACCGAAGCCATCATCCACACGAACGACGACCATGAAATGGTGCGGCGACGGCCCGAAGAAGCTGCGCCAGGCCGTGCCCGCGGGCTGTGATCCTTATTGAAAGAAGTCACCCGCCACGATGCCCATTGGGCACCGACCACAGCTTAAATCGTGAGACAATGAAAGCCGAGACCCGGTTGGGTCCGTGTTGATGCATTGGCAATGTTTGGACAAAAGGGCTGGAAGGTATTTTCTTCCAGGGCGGCGGGAACAACGCAGCCGCACAAGGAGTTATACCTTGTGACCCTCCAAGCAAACCTGATGCAACAAGCAACATGGACTTGACAGGGTCATAGTGGTGTTGCCCGAAGGTAACTCCACAGACCGCCGTAAGAAAGGTTTTCTGTGTCTGCTACTGCCAAGAGCAAAGTCTCCACAACCGAGGAGATCGAGGACTCCGCATCTTCAGCCACCGTGCCGTTGACACCCGCCCAGAAGCGCGCTGCCACCATCGCCGCCAAGAAGGCTGCAGCAGCCGCCGGTGAAGGTGCTCCCGCTGTCGCAGCAAAAGCTGCCCCCAAAAAAGCCGCGCCCGCACGCCGAGGCAAGGGAAAAATCAAGGACGAAGAAGAGCCGGCAACCGAGACCGTTGTGGAGGAGGACGAGGACGATTCCGCCCCCAAGCGTCCCCTGCCCACCGGAACAGGCTTTGTCTACTCCGACTCCGACGATGACGATGCCCCGGTCCAGCAGGTCATGTCGGCAGGCGCCACCGCCGACCCGGTCAAGGATTACCTGAAGCAAATTGGCAAGGTTGCCTTGCTCAACGCCGAGCAGGAAGTTGACTTGGCCCTGCGCATTGAGGCCGGCCTGTTCGCCACCCAGAAGCTTGCCTCCGGCGGCGACGCCATGGACGCCCAGCTCAAACGCGACATGGGGCGCATCGTGCACGACGGCAAGCGCGCCAAGAACCACCTGCTGGAAGCAAACCTGCGTCTCGTGGTCTCCCTGGCTAAGCGCTACACCGGCCGAGGCATGCTGTTCCTTGACTTGATTCAAGAAGGAAACCTTGGCCTCATCCGTGCAGTCGAGAAATTCGACTACACGAAGGGCTTTAAGTTCTCCACCTACGCCACCTGGTGGATCCGCCAGGCGATCACCCGTGCCATGGCCGACCAGGCCCGCACCATCCGCATCCCCGTGCACATGGTGGAAGTCATCAACAAGCTGGCCCGCGTCCAGCGCCAGATGCTGCAGGATCTGGGTCGCGAACCAACGCCGGAAGAATTGGCCAAGGAATTGGACATGACCCCGGAAAAGGTTGTGGAAGTCCAGAAGTACGGCCGAGAGCCCATCTCCCTGCACACGCCCCTGGGTGAGGACGGTGACTCCGAATTCGGCGACTTGATTGAAGACTCTGAAGCGGTCGTCCCGGCCGATGCAGTGTCCTTCACCTTGCTTCAGGAACAGCTCCACTCTGTACTGGACACCTTGTCTGAGCGAGAAGCCGGCGTTGTCGCCATGCGCTTTGGCCTGACCGACGGCCAGCCGAAGACTTTAGACGAAATCGGCAAGGTCTACGGGGTGACGCGCGAACGCATCCGTCAGATAGAGTCCAAGACGATGTCCAAGCTGCGCCACCCGTCACGTTCACAGGTCCTGCGGGATTACCTGGACTGACATCTTTGAAGCTGACCCGCAGTTGGGGGGGGGGGGGCACCGGC
>NZ_JBQSVT010000048.1:0-28784 GCF_052376555.1 Specibacter sp. AOP5-B1-6 | reverse complement strand
ATGTCACACCCAAATGCCAGAATAGGACCCATCAGGCAGACGGTCAGCCCTGATCCAGCAGAAACCGCGCCTCATGAAATTTCGAGGCTAAGCCGTGGTGTTTCTTGGCCATGAGCCGTTTGGAAAGGTTGAGGTCGCTGCGTGAGAGGATCTCCTTTGACCGCCATTTCTCCAGCAATTCAAAGACCGCTTGTTCCGGATCCACATGCCGGTTCTCCCTCCGGGCCACCTCGCGGGCGTACTCAGCGGCCTTTTGCGAAAATGGGGCATCCAACATAGGTGCATGCTCCCACTCCAGGCGATGCCATCGGTGTTCATCGGGATCCTTGAAATACACGTACCTCACATCATGGGTGTCATAGAAGAACGGCCATTTCCCGGCATTGGCACCGCGTTCTTTCGATTTCATGTTCCGATACTTATTCAGCACCACCGCGTCATAGCGCTGGCCCTTGATCTCCACCCCGTAATGCTGGATCGAACGCCAATGAACAGCCAGAAAATCAAAAACAAGATCCTCCGAGGCCGGTAACCTCAAGTGCCCAGTCTTGGCCAGCCCAGCTTCAAACATTTCCACAGGAGACAACGCAATACCTGGTACTTCCGGGATGCACAGACCGGCATGAGAGCTGCGGTGATAGACAGTCGTAACCCAGGCACGGATCATGCTCTCCAACTCAGTGATGTAGTAGACGGCCTTGTTCTCCACATTGTCACCACGCGAATGCACATCCGGGCCCTTGTAACCAGGAAGATGCTGCAAGAACGATTGCCGCAAGGTCCTAAAGAACCGCTCTACAGCTGGTTTATCCGTCGGCTTATGCGGTGTGGCCGGCTGAATATTGATCCCTGCCCGCGCACACGCACCCCTGACATGATCAGAGAGATAAGCCTTTCCATGATCAACAACAATCGTCCCCGGAACAGCCCCCAACGGCGCCTTATCCTCCCCTGTCCCGATAATGAGATTGTGTGGGACCCCGTGATAGGGGAATCCTCGTGTGTCTTCCTCCGGTGGCGCCACCACTTGATAAAGCACATCGGCAATGTCACGGGAATCAGTAGAAATCGGCGCCAACCGTAGACCGACGATGCAGCGGCTGAACAGATCAATGGCGACCGTCAGTTCAACAGAAACCCACCGACCAGTACCCTCCTCCAAGGCAAAAACATCCAACGGCGTCGAATCCAACAACACATACTCACCCGGATACTGTGACCGCAACCGCCCATACATTCCCTGCGGCCGCTCAGCAATCGACCGGCGAGCTTTCCCCTGGCCGAACGCCTGCCTGCCCTTGGCCAATTCATCAACACGTTCATAAGCGACGGTTCTGCTGGGAAAAGTAACTACTCCCGGCCCAAATTCTTCAGTCAGCAAACGCTGAACTCGACCAATAACAGCCTTCTTCGTGGGTGTTGATTCATAAACCAGTTCAGCAAGGACCACCAAACAAGCTCTGTCCCAGCGTGGGTCGATCCGGGATTCGTATTTGCGGGTGGCCAGGCTATCAATCAGACCGGGCAGTCCCGCGCTCCGGTATTCGGCAATCTTGCGGCGCATGGTCCGTACCGTGACACCTTGGCGTTCAGCAGCCTGGCGGACGAGCTCACTCTGGGTAGTGCCCTCGGCCTGGTCGGAGTCCAAAATTCCCAGAAGCTCCCGCTCCAGAGAATGCAGTTCTTTCAACCTTGCAGGACTCAGCCGAGACAGTGTCAACGACATCGGTTCGGTAACAGAAGCATCCTGTTCCCCGTCCGGACCGATATGGGCTCGTGAGATCAATGCGGCTCCGACTCTCCGCAAGGTTTTTCCATTGGAAACCAAGATTGAGGCACCCGCAATTTCCTGCACGGTCCACATCTGCCCATCGAGCCAAACCGCTGACCCTACGATGATGTCAAACGTTGATGGCATTGAATCCTCCAGATCCACGGAATAGAACACTGCCCTCGCGCAGTGGCCATTTCATGTCAAAAGACAATGCTCCACACCACAACAAGTGCAACAACGCCGTACGCACGAGATGCTCGTTTCCACCGCGCAAAATGCGAGCGTCGATCACTTCGCCAAGAGTCTGCCCCTCGCTAAATGCATCCATGGTGGAGATCAATTCATCATCACTGACAAGTGGACGACGCCTTGCCGATCCCAAGAACTTTGTGTTTCTAAGGAGAGTTGATGACGCGCCAGACCAAACTTCATAGTCCCAGCCGCGTTCAGTACAAACCTCGCCAGTCCATTTGAAGACGGCGGCCGTGTCAGGATCGTCCAATCGGTGTTCTGGCTTCACGTCCACGACGCGAACTCGACCCGATTTCATCTGAAGCATGATGTCAGGAACATGGCGTCGGCTGCGTCCTGCGCACCAACCGGTCATTTCAAATGGTTGAGTAGCGATCCACTCAACAGTGGGATCAAAGTCCTTGAGCCACAAGCAATCCAGTTCCAGAAGGCTCTCGTAGATCAAGAACGACTCGGTAGTCGCTGACCAAAACAAGCCTGGGTAGTTTCTCTGACGCCGGTACGTTGGCGGCTTCCGCACGGGGAGACCATGGAGCACAGCGTCCGCGTCAGCCTCACTGAAGCGCGTGCTGACCTCACCCCTGCTGATACAGAGGTAACGCAGAGAAGCGTCTCGACCCTGGATTCCGGCCATGCCACCAGTATGCGACTGGTGACACGAATTCCGGACTGGTGACACGCTGGTGACATGAAATCCGGATTAGTGACACGTAGCTCCGGATCCTACAGTGCACCACAGCCCCACAAGATATGTTATTGTCCCCAAGGTTCTCCACACTGTGGATAACTTTTTCCCACAACCCACAGACTTGTCCACCAGGGTTGATAACTTCTTCGAACTGTCCACAGCCGGTCTTCGAAACCCGAGTTGTCCCAAGTTGTTCACAAAGTTATCCACAGAAGTGGATAACTTTGTGTCTGTTTACAGTGATGCACTGCAAGAAGACCGCCAGAAAGTAATCCACAGCTGTGGAATTACATGTGTGTAACTTATACCCAGTGTGCATAACCTTGGGGACAACCCCTTGTACGACTACTTGTCAGGTACTAGAACTACAGCTCTGTAAGTTATACCCATGTGTGGACAGTGCTGTGGACAACTGTGGATACGTGCGACGATGAGGTCATGGAATTAGTTGACGCCCTTGATATCCGCAGGGTTTTCCCACAGGGTCCGACACAGGACCAGATCGATGAATTTCGCCGACTCGGGGCCGAACAAGCCAGTGGGGTGGCAATCATCAGCACCAGAATTCGTAACCGTGACTACGCAGCCACCGTCAGCGCCTACCTGTCAGTGTCCTACGACCCTCCGACATTGTTGGTCAGCCTCTACGCTGAATCCAGGATTGCGCTGGCAGTGGCGGAGTCGGGATCCTGGGCGTTGTCGCTTCTCACAGCTGAGCAGAAGCCCCAGGCGAATTGGCTGGCCAGTCCGGGAACGCCGGTGGAGGGGCTGCTCAATCAGATAGATTTTAGGCGCGGGCCACTCACAGACAATGCAGTAATTGCGGGAGCGCTGGCATTTTTTGAAGTAGAAACGACTGCCATCCACGAAGCGGCAACGCATCTGCTGGTCGTGGGGTCGGTGGTTTCCATGGGCGAGGACGCAACCTGGAAAAAGGACCTCTCACCGTTGCTTCACTACGGCGGCGACTACCGCCGGCTCAAGCCATAGTCCTCGCGCTGGTTGTGGCCCTGCCAGTTGGTCGTTAGCAGTTAGCCAACGGATGTAGCTAGAACGGGAAGGTTGAGACCTTGTACAGCGTCAGGACAACCAGAAGCACCACGACGGCCGCAATCCCGCCCCATTGGACCAGGTTGCGGCTCTTGGCCGGTGCGTAGGCAATGGCTGCCGTGCAGAGGGCGCCGGCGATCAGCCCGCCAAGGTGTGCCTGCCACGCAATGTTGGGGATCACGAACCCAATGGCAGCGTTGATGGCCAGCAGCACCAGAATTTGCCGCAAGTCTCCGCCACGTTTCTTCTGCACCACAAAAAGTGCGCCAAACAAGCCGAAGACTGCTCCGGAGGCGCCAACGACAACTGTGTCGATGGGTGAGAGCAGCAACACGCCCACCGAGCCGGCAAATGCGCTGACAAGATAAACGGCCAGGAAACGGACTCGGCCAAAGGCAGATTCGAGGGCATTTCCCAAAATCCACAGGGCATACATGTTGAACGCAATGTGCATGATGTTGGTCGAGTGCAGGAAGGCCGAAGTCACCATCCGCCAGGGCTGCGACTCCGTCAGGAACGGGGCGTAGGCAAAATTTTGAAAGATGAAGTCCTTGGGGATCGCCCAATCCAGCGCGAAGGCCACTACACAGATTGCCATCATGGTGATTGTGACAACAGGTCGGCCGGCACGGGCCACGCCGCCAAACAAGGTGCGCCGGGACGGAACTGACTTTGTCGCCTCGCGGACACAGTCCACGCACTGAATTCCCACAGCGGCGCTGCGCTGGCAATCCGGGCATGTTGGCCTGCCACACCGCTGACAGCTCACATAGGAGACACGGTCGGGGTGGCGCGGGCAGACAGGGGCTCCTGTGGAGGATCCCTTGACCGGAAATGCAGAACTCATGGATTGGGTCCTAATGGGAAGAATATAAGGAAGGCTTTGGCCGCCGGGTCCAATCGGAACCAGCGGCCAAAGCCCTGAAAACTAAAGCAAGTGCTGCTTAGAGCTGCTCAACGGTGACGGAGTTGATGACAACATCTTCGCGGGGCTTGTCGCCTGCGCCGGTTGCCACACCCTCAATGGAGTCCACAACGGTGCGTGACGCCTCATCGGCAACCTCACCGAAGATTGTGTGCTTGCCCTGCAGCCAGCTGGTGTTCACGGTGGTGATGAAGAACTGTGAACCGTTCGTGCCGCGGCCACCCTGAATGCCGGCGTTGGCCATGGCGAACTTGTAGGGGTCGTTGAAGTTCAGATCGGGGTTGATCTCATCGTCAAACTGGAAGCCGGGGCCGCCAATTCCACGGCCCAGCGGATCGCCGGCCTGGATCATGAAGTCTTTGATGATGCGGTGGAAAATGGTGCCGTTGTACAGCGGGGCGTTGGTTTTTTCACCGGTGGCCGGGTGTGTCCATTCAATGGATCCGGTCGCCAGGCCAACAAAGTTGGCCACTGTCTTGGGGGCGTGGTTGCCGAAGAGGTTTACCACGATGTCGCCAAGGCTGGTGCTGATAGTTGCTTTTGCGGTTGGAATAGCAGTCATGGCGATATTCTGCCATGAGAAGGTGGGAATTTTCTGATAAGAACCAGCATTCCGCGCCCGGCGAACTGGCATTGATAGCAAGAGCGCGATTGGGGACGTAGGCTAAAACATGAAACTGCTGACATATGGAGGAAACGTGAAGAAGGTTGACCGCTTAACCCAAGGTTTGGAAGACTCACTCAATACTGGTGTGGACAACGCCAGGGACTGGGCCACTCCCCATGTGGAAAACGCCAGGGACTGGACCGCCCCCCGTGTGGAGGCAGCGCTTGGCTGGGCTGTCCCGCGCATCGAAAGGGGCATTGAACAGGCCTCCCCCGTCGTTCAGGACAGCCTCCGCAAGGCTGCCCAGTACACAGCCGACGGCGTTGCTGCCGTGACACCAAAACTGCAGGAAGGACTTGAAAAGTTGGCTCCAAGAATTTCAGACGCCGTTGATGAGGCTACTCCGCACATCCAGGATGCCCTGGGCAAAACCGGCCCGGCCATCACGTCCGCGAAGGACAAGGTCGTCGGCGACTACATCCCGCGTGTCTCCGGCAAGCTCGGTGACGCCGGCCACGCCGTCGAAGTTGCACTGGAAAAGTCCAGGGTTTCACATCAGGTCGAGGTTGCGGCCGCGAAGCTGACAGGCAACAAGAAGGCTCTGGCCAAGGCTGAAAAAGCCGCGTCCGAGGCCGCCAAGAAATTTGCTGCGGAAATGAAAAAGGCCGCAAAAAAGGACAAGAAGTCCGGCAAGGGCTGGCTCGTGGTTGGCATTGTTGTGGCGGCAACTGCTGCCGGTGTCGCTGTCTGGAAGGCGTCCAAGCCCGTGGCCGACCCCTGGAAGACGCCTGCCCCCACAACCCACGCTCCCGCTACGGTCCCTGCCCCCGTTCCCGCGGACGACGGCGCACCCAAGACCGCGGAGAAGGCCGCCGATTCTGTGGCCGAGAAGGCAAAGGAAACCGTGGCCACTGTTTCGGAGAAGGTTTCACAGGCTGTGCCGAAGCCCGCTTCAAAGCACGTATCTGAGGCCAAGGACAACCTCTCCGGTGCCGCTGACGACGCCAAGGAAGCCGCAAAGGATGCCAAGGACGCGGCTGTCCACACCGTGAACGATGCGGCACCGAAGCCAAAGCCGACAGAGCCCAAGAAGTAGCCCGCAACGCCCGGTGACCCGGGCGCGCCAAGGGCCAGGCAAGCCGCTGGGCGACCAGCTGCCGCCAAGTACCGGGCATGTGGAAGTGGGGCCGGGATCATAGTGATCCCGGCCCCACTTTTGTTTATGGTCCAAATTCCTGCAAATTGACGCCGCTGCATCCTGGCGGGCTGGCGGCGGACCACAACAATGGCCAGGACGCCTCATGCTTCGAGCGCAGCGGACTTGTTGGCAGGCCCTTGCGCCGCTCGACCGGCGAACGTGTCAACGGCTGCCAGAGGGTCTCACAGCAGAGCCTCGGTCGAGACTGCCATGTCCAACCCGCTAATCACCGCCGCGCCAGCCAGCTCCGTCCCCAAGCGCGGCTGGAGCGGTGTGGCCGGCTGGCGGGCTGACTGCCAACCCCGGGCCATACACACATTCTGGCCGCTAACCCGCTAACCCGGAACCCCGGAACCCCGGAACATCAGGGAAGGATATGGGTTAGGGAAAACAAAACAACCCCGGTCCGAAGACCGAGGTTGTTTCTCATGGTGGAGGCACGGGGACTCGAACCCCGAACCCCCTGCTTGCAAAGCAGGTGCGCTACCAATTGCGCCATGCCCCCATGAGGCTGATTCAGTATATATGAAACAAAACCAAAAGATTCAATTTACTGAATCAGTTGCCCTGCTCCACGTTGTCTTCACAACTTTGGATTTCCGCCACTTCTTGTTCAAGCAGATCGCACCAGCAAGAGCCGCGGCCAAAATTAGCAACTTCTTCACTGCACACCATCCTTGAACTAGAACCGGCAGGTTCCGTGGGCGTACCTGGACTTGAACCAGGGACCTCTTCGTTATCAGCGAAGCGCTCTAACCGCCTGAGCTATACGCCCTCATTGACCCTCAGCGGGCCGAGATAAAACTTTACCCCACACATTCCCAAAGTCCCAAATCGGCGGGCCCCTGGGGTGCCCGGACCCGCCGATTCGCGGAATTTGTGAAGTATTTCAGTGCTTCTGACGTCAGTCGTCGGTCAACGTGACGCCGATGCCGCCGACAAGTGTGGCGGAGATGTTGTACAGCCAGGCCGAGAGCACCGAAAGTGTCGTCAACAGCACGACGTTGACAACGGCCACAATGGTTGAGAAAGACGCAACCTGGCCCAGGGAGGCAATGCTTAAAACATCAAAGGGTGTGCCACCCTCCTGGCCTTGAATGTCATTGACGAATGCGTTGATCGTGTCGAACAAGCCAATGGTGTCCAATACGGCCCACAGCACAATGGATGCCACGACTGTGACAATCCCGAGCGCCACGGACAGCAGGAACGCCATCTTCAGAACCGACCAGGGGTCAACCTTGCTCACCAGCAGGCGTGCGCGGCGCGCCTTGGCCTTGGGAGCAGGCTTCACCAGCGTGGGCGGAGCCGTCGGCTTGGCTGTCGGTTTGGGTGTCGGGCGCTTGGCAGCTGAAGCTCCAGCAGCCGACGGAGCACCAGCTGGGCGCTGCGTGGGGCGGGCCGGGGCACCTACCCTTGGTGCGGAACCAGGCCGCGGGATCGGTTTATTGGTGCTCAATCGGTACCTCCAGTTGTTCCGTCATTACCATTTAACGGTACTTCATCAATCTGCTGGGTTCCTGCGGACCCGCCATCGGCGGCAGGTCCGGCTGTGTCGGATGGCTCTGTTTCGAGTGATTCTTCATCTTCCACCAGCCCACGCTCACTGTTGCGTGCAATGCCAATGATGCGGTCATTCTTCTCCGGCTTGGCAAAAATGACACCCATCGTGTCGCGGCCCTTGGCGGGAACCTCCGATACGTCGGAGCGGACGACCTTGCCGCCGCTCATGACGACCAGAACCTCATCATCGCCTTGAACAATCAGCGCCCCGATGAGGTCGCCACGGTCCTCCACAAGCTTGGCAACCTTGATGCCCAACCCGCCTCGGCCCTGCAGACGGTATTCGCCGACGGCCGTGCGTTTCGCGTAACCGCCTTCCGTGACAATGAACACATAAGATTCATCGGTCACAACAGCTGCGGACAGCAATTCATCAAAGTCACGGAACTTCATGCCTGTCACGCCCGAGGTGGCCCGTCCCATGGGGCGAAGTGCCTCGTTGGTGGCTGTGAACCGGATTGACTGGCCCTTCCGGGAAACCAGCAGCAGGTCATCAGTGTCGGAAACCAGCTGGGCCGAGACAAGCTCGTCGCCGTCGCGCAGGTTGATGGCAATGACTCCCGCTGAACGGTTCGTGTCATAGTCCTCGAGTGAAGTCTTCTTGACCAGACCATTCTTGGTGGCAAGGACCAGATAGGGGGATTGCTGGTAGTCCTTCAACTCCATGACCTGGGCAATTTTCTCATCCGGCTGGAACGCCATCAGGTTCGCCACGTGCTGGCCCTTGGCATCCCGGCCGGCCTCGACCAGCTCATAGGCCTTGGCCCGGTACACGCGGCCGAGGTTTGTGAAGAACAACAGCCAGTGATGGGTGGTGGTGACAAAGAAATGCTCGACGACGTCGTCGCCGCGCAGTTGCGCGCCCTTGACGCCCTTGCCGCCGCGGTGCTGTGTGCGGTAATTGTCGCTGCGGGTGCGCTTGACGTAGCCGCCGCGAGTGATGGTGACGACCATTTCTTCTTCAGGAATGAGATCTTCCATACTCATGTTGGGGTCGTACCCCATCATGATCTCCGTGCGGCGGTCGTCACCGTAGCGGGTTGTAATGTCCGCAAGTTCCTCGCTGACAATGCCTCGCTGAATTTCAGGATCAGACAGAATCCGGTTGAACTCGATGATCATGGATTCCAACACGTTGAAACGGTCAGTGATCTTCTGGTGTTCCAGGGCCGCGAGGCGGCGCAACTGCATGTCCAGGATCGCCTTGGCTTGGATCTCGTCGATCTCAAGCAGCTGGATCAAGCCGTCGCGGGCTTGCTCAGTCGTGGAAGAGCGTCGGATCAAGGCAATGACTTCGTCAAGGGCATCCAGGGCCTTCAACAGTCCACGCAGGATGTGAGCCTCTTCCTCCGCCTTGCGCAGGCGGAAGCGGGTGCGCCGGACAATGACATCCATCTGGTGGGTGACCCAGTGGCGGATGAATGCATCCAACGGCAGTGTGCGGGGCACGCCGTCGACAATGGCGAGCATGTTGGCGCTGAAGTTTTCCTGCAACTGCGTGTGCTTATACAGGTTGTTGAGTACAACCTTTGCCACCGCGTCACGCTTGAGGACGATAACCAAACGCTGGCCCGTGCGGCCGGAGGTCTCATCACGCATATCGGCGATGCCGGAAATCTTGCCGTCCTTGACCAGATCGGCAATCTTGATGGCCAGGTTGTCAGGGTTTGCCTGGAACGGCAGCTCGGTGACCACCAGGCAGGTGCGACCCTGAATTTCCTCAACATTGACGACGGCGCGCATGGTGATGGACCCGCGGCCGGTGCGGTAGGCGTCTTCAATGCCCTTGCGGCCCAAAATCTGTGCCCCAGTGGGGAAGTCGGGGCCCTTGATCCGCTCAATCAGTGCTTCCAGGAGCTCTTCCCGGCCCACTGTGGGGTTTGCCAGATACCACTGGACGCCTTCGGCGACTTCACGCAGGTTGTGGGGCGGAATGTTGGTGGCCATGCCCACGGCAATGCCTGAGGAGCCATTGACCAACAGGTTCGGGAACCTGGCAGGCAAAATTTTCGGCTCTTGGTTTTTACCGTCATAGTTGTCCTGGAAATCGACGGTTTCCTCATCGATGTCGCGGACCATTTCCATGGCCAGCGGTGCCATCTTGGTCTCGGTATAACGGGGTGCAGCGGCGCCATCGTTTCCCGGAGAACCAAAGTTGCCCTGTCCCAGGGCCAAGGGATAGCGCATGGTCCAGTCCTGGATCAAGCGCACCAGGGCGTCATAAATGGAGCTGTCGCCGTGGGGGTGGTACTGGCCCATGACTTCCCCGACAACGCGGGCACACTTGTTGAACGAACGCTCCGGGCGGTAACCGCCGTCAAACATGGCGTACAGCACGCGGCGGTGCACGGGCTTCAGCCCATCCCGAACGTCAGGGAGGGCGCGGCCCACGATAACGGCCATGGCGTAGTCCAGGTATGAACGTTTCATCTCCGTTTGGAGATCAATTTGCTCAACCTTGTCGTGCAGTACATTTCCTTCAAGAACGTCATTTGCCGTGGTGTCCACGGTCGGTTCTGAAGGATCCTGAGGTGTTTCGTCGCTCATAATCTTGTATATTCCATTCGCAATATATGTCTGGGTTGCTCTATAACTAGTGGGCTATATCTAACCCCTGCTAGATGTCGAGGAACCTGACATCCTTGGCGTTTTGCTGAATAAAGTTACGTCGTGATTCAACGTCTTCACCCATGAGAGTGGAGAAAATCTGATCAACCTCGGCTGCATCATCCATCGTGACCTGAAGCAAGGTGCGGTGTTCAGGATCCATGGTTGTGTCCCACAGCTCCGTGTAGTCCATTTCCCCCAAACCCTTGTAACGCTGAATTCCGTTGTCCTTCGGGATGCGGCGTCCTGATGCGGCGCCGGCTGCCAGGGCCGCGTCGCGTTCCTTGTCGCTGAACACGTAGTCGTGCGGTGCATTGGACCACTTGATCCTGTACAGCGGCGGCTGGGCCAGATACACGTATCCATTTTCAATCAAGGGACGCATGTAGCGGAACAGCAAAGTGAGCAGCAAAGTGGTGATGTGCTGGCCATCGACGTCGGCATCGGCCATCAAAACGATCTTGTGGTAGCGGGCCTTGTTGACGTCAAAGTCTTCACCGATGCCTGCACCGAACGCGGTAATCATGGCCTGAACTTCGGCATTTCCCAACGCACGATCAAGGCGGGCACGTTCAACGTTGAGGATTTTTCCGCGCAGGGGCAGGATTGCCTGCGTGTTTGGGTTGCGTCCACGCACGGCGGAGCCGCCGGCGGAGTCACCCTCCACAATGTAAATCTCCGACAACGCCGGATCCTTGGACTGGCAGTCCTTGAGCTTTCCGGGCATGCCGCCTGATTCAAGCAAGCCTTTCCGGCGCGTGTTTTCGCGGGCCTTGCGGGCAGCCAGCCTGGCCATAGAAGCCTGGATGGACTTGCGGATTACGTCACGGGCCGGGCCCGGGTTGCGCTCAAGCCAGTCACCCAGTCCATCGGTCACAACCCGCTGGACGAAGCCTTTAACCTCGGAGTTGCCCAGTTTGGTCTTGGTCTGGCCTTCAAACTGGGGTTCTGAAAGCTTGACCGAGATGACGGCTGTGAGGCCCTCACGGATGTCATCACCGGTAAGGTTGTCGTCCTTTTCCTTAATGATGTTCTTTTCGCGCGCGTAACGGTTCATCAGGGATGTCATGGCCGCGCGGAAGCCCTCTTCGTGGGTTCCGCCCTCATGAGTGTTGATGGTGTTGGCGTAGGTGTGGACACTCTCCGAGAAGGATGTTGTCCACTGCATCGCAATTTCCACCGCCATGCTGCGGGAGGAATCCTCTGTTTCAAAGGCGATGACATCTTCGTGCACCGGTTCGTATTTTTTAGAGGTGTTCAGGTGCTTGACGTAGTCAAGCAGGCCGTCCTTGTACTGGTAAATCACTACGCGTTTGCCGGTAGCGACGTCCTTGCCCTCGGGGACCGCGTCCAAGTCCGGGTCCTCGTCGGGCTCCACCTCAACGGTCCGCTCGTCTGAGAGCGTAATCTTCAGGCCCTTGTTCAGGAACGCCATCTGCTGGAACCGTGCACGCAGGGTTTCAAAGTCGAAGTCAATCGAATCAAAGATGCCGGCGTCGGGGTAGAACGTCTGGGTGGTGCCGGTCTCGGTGGTTGTTTCTCCCTTGACCAGGGTGCCCTGGGGCTTTCCACCGTCGGCAAATTTCATGCGCCACACAAAACCATTGCGGCGAATTTCCGTGTCAACCCTGCTCGAAAGCGCGTTGACAACGGAAATGCCAACTCCGTGCAAGCCACCCGACACTGCGTAGCCGCCGCCACCGAATTTTCCACCGGCGTGCAGGATCGTCATGACAACTTCGACGGTGGGTTTGCCCTCTGTGGGGTGGATGGCCACTGGAATGCCGCGGCCGTTGTCCACAACCCGCACGCCGCCGTCGGCCGTCAGCGTGATTTCGATGTGGTCGCAATAGCCGGCCAGCGCCTCGTCCACGGAGTTGTCCACCACTTCATAAACCAAGTGGTGCAACCCGCGGGGGCCTGTGGAACCGATGTACATGCCAGGGCGTTTGCGGACGGCCTCCAGGCCCTCCAAAACGGTGATGTCACTGGCATCGTAATGACCGTTGTCTTTGGCTGGCGCAGCAGATGTTTCGGTAATTGGCGCCGCGCTTGGCTCCGTGCTTTCCGGCTCTGAAATTGCGGCACTATCCGGATTATTCGTCGTCACAGGCGCGTTCGACCCCTTTTGTTGTTCAGCTCGATTGCCAACGCTGGGACGGGCACACGACTGTCACTTGTCTGTGCTTCGTTTCCTCTTGGAAGGCAGATAAATACCGCTCTCAACGTAACCCAAAACCTGCCACAGCGCCGCGGAGAGACGGTTATTGTGTAATTCTACCTTGCAACCGGCCCGCATGGGTGCCCATCGTGCCCTGAAAGGCGAGAAAAGGTACTCAGGACGCAATTGTTATTCCTTCTTTAAGGAGCTGTACGCCCAACGGGGTTTGAATGCCCCTGCAGCGCACCGGCCAGTTTTGCCGGCAGCCACCCAAAGCTATCCATAGGTGTCGCGCGGGCCGCGGCCCTTGACATTCCGGAAACCCTTGCGCCAGCTTGGTGCCGCCGGTCCCAGAACCAGAATCCGGGTCACCACGCCGTGGCCAAGATCCGCATCAAATTTTGCCAGCAGTGACGATGACAGCAGTCTCAGCTGAGTGGCCCAGCTGGTCGAATCACATCTGACGTGCAGGGTTGTGGCCTCAAAACTTTCAGGCTGGCAATGCGCAGCGATTTCCGGGCCAACCAAGGTGTCCCAATGTGCCATGACTGAACCAACGGCAAGCGGAGAGCTCCATCCCCGGTCGGACACCAGCCTGCTCACAACATTCCCCAGCCCCAGGGGGTCCCTGCCACCACCATATTTTGCGTCGAGAAAAGGTTTGCGCTTGTTCTTGGGAACAGCCTTTTCACCCAGCCGGCTCCGCGCAATCCTGAGTTCGCCGCGACTCTTGGCAATCCTGCGCATCCGGTTCAGCGCCGCCTGGGCAGCATCGATTTCAGTGACATGATCCTTGGCAGCCGCCTGGGCTCGGCGCTTCTGGCTGGTTGGATCGTCATTTGAGAAGCCGGGAGGCTGCTCACTCATTGGGGAGCACTCCACCAGGAATTACTTGGACGGTCGAACCCGACAACTCTTCCGGGATGTCCCCGCCCACTGCCGCCGTCACCAGCACCTGCTCCGCGGAAACTACCATCAAGGCGAGTTTTCGGCGGCGCTGGGCATCCAATTCGGCAAAAACATCGTCAAGGATCAGGATTGGCTGGTTCCCGGCCACATGTTTGTCCTCGTCAAGAACGTGAAACGAGGCAAGTCTCAACGCCAACGCAATTGACCACGATTCACCGTGGGAGGCGTAGCCCCTGGCCGGTGCCTGGCCCAACAACAATTCCAGTTCGTCCCGATGCGGACCAACAAGCGACATGCCGCGTTCCAACTCCCGGGTCCTGGAGCGAACCAGTTCGGCACGATATTTTTCGACCAATTCTTCCACCGTGCACAGTGATAGGTCCACATCGTCGTGGTCTCCCAAAGCAGCCCCGCCCTCCGGACCGCCAAGAGTGTTGGGGGAGACGCCGTCGTACTGGCCACCCTGCTCCGGATGGACTGTCGCGTCCAGGTTGCTCCGGTACAGCGCACTCAGAACTTTGGATCCATCGGTGAGCTGGGCGTATGCCTCGGCCAGGTGGGGACGCAGACGGTTGAGCAGATCAAGCCTGGCCGCAAGGAGATTCGCCGCAGCGACCGCCAGATGCTGGTCCCACACATCGAGGGTCGACAGCTGCACCTCGGACACACCAGAGCGGGAAAAATGTTGGGCCCTGGCCGACTTCAACAGCGCATTGCGTTGCTTGAGAACCCTGTCATAGTCGCTGCGGGTGCCGGCATGCTTGGGATGCAGGACAACCAACAGGTCATCCAGAAAACGGCGGCGGTTCCCGGGATCCCCCTTGACCAGGGCCAGATCTTCCGGCGCAAACAGGACAGTGCGGCACAGCCCCAAAATCTCCCGGGACCGGACGGGGTTGGCCCGGTTGATGCGCGCACGATTGGCCCGGGAGGCGTTGATTTCCATCTCAACCATGACTTTTTGCTCACCCCGCACCAGCTGGGCCCGAATGAGCGCCCGCTCAGTTCCGAAGCGCAGGAGTGGTCCATCCTGGCTTACCCGGTGGGAAGCCAGCGTCGACAGGTAACCAATCGCTTCGACCAGGTTGGTTTTGCCCAGGCCATTGGAGCCGACGAGCACGGTAACACCGGGGGAGAGCGTCAGATCCACCTGGGCATAGCTGCGGAAATCGGTTAGGGAAAGGTGTTCAAGATACATGGAGCTGAGATTTATCCACCGTCAGGAACCCGCAGGTTTTGTGGCATGCCCACCAAATTGGTGCCGCAGTGCGGAGACCATTTTCATTGCGGGAGAGTTGTCCTCGCGGGAGGAGAACCTGGCAAAAAGTGCTGCCGTGATGGCCGGTGCGGGGACAGCATTGGCAATCGCTTCTTCCACCGTCCACCGGCCCTCGCCGGAGTCTTCAACATAATCGTCGATGGATTCCAAGCCCGGGTCTTCATCCAGTGCCTTGACCATGAGGTCCAGCAGCCAGGAGCGAACAACGGTTCCCTTTTGCCACGCACGGAAAGTGCCCGGCAGGTCTTGGATTATTTCCTTCTTGGCAAGGAGCTCATAGCCCTCGGCATAGGCCTGCATCAAACCGTATTCGATGCCGTTGTGAACCATTTTGGCGTAGTGCCCTGCACCCACGTCGCCCACGTGGACAAAGCTGTCGGCACGATCGCCTTCGGGACGGAGTGCGTCCAATACGGGCAATGCACGTTCTATGTCCTTGCTGGCGCCGCCGGCCATGAGACCATAACCGTTTTCCAAGCCCCAGACACCTCCGGAGACTCCAACATCCATGAAACCAATGCTCTTCACTGACAGTAGTTCACCATGTTTTTGGTCCTCGGTGAAGCGGGAATTTCCTCCGTCAACGAGCAAGTCACCGGGTTCAAGAAGCTCGGACAACTCTTGAATCACCGAGTTTGTGATGTCACCTGAGGGAACCATCACCCAGATGAGCCGCGGTGTCGGGACGGCGGCCACCAGCTCAGCCAGCGAAGCCACATCGGTAACCTCTGGGTTTTGGTCGAACCCCGTCACCTCGATTTGAGCGCCACGCAGACGGGCCCTCATGTTGAAGCCCATTTTTCCAAGTCCGACGAGTCCAATATGCACGGTGGTGTCTCTTTTCCATGGGTTGGTTGCTGAAGCTGGGTGGTATTGGGGCGGAGCCTGTCCCTGTGGGGTGTTACTGGTTGGGGAGCCTCACCGGCATGACCAGGTAGCGGTATTCATCGCGGCGTTCACCGTCAATGTCGTCCTGGGCGCTGAGCATGGCCGGTTTTGGTGCCGACGTGAAGGAGAACCTGACATATTTGCTGTCAAAAGCATTCAAGCCTTCGCTGAGGTAATGCGGGTTGAAGGCAACTGTGATCTCGTCGCCCACCAAGGTTGCTTCCAGATTTTCAGACGCCTGGGCGTCCTCTCCCGTGCCGGCGTCCAGCGTCAACTGACCGTCCGTGAAAATCAAACGGACGGGTGTGTTGCGTTCCGCGACGAGAGACACACGACGAACAGCTTCGGCCAGGGCATGGGTTTCAACTGTTGCGTGGATAGGCGTGGTGTCAGGGAACAACGACCGGATTTTTGGGTAGTCCCCGTCCACGAGCAATGAAGTGGTGCGGCGGCCACCGCTCTCAAAGCCGATGAGTTCACTGTTGTCGGAGAGTGCGATGTTGATGTTGCCCGAACTTCCCAAGGTTTTGGCAACTTCACTAAGAGTTTTGGCCTTGACCAGGGCACCTGTGGAAATGTTCGGCGTCGTTGGGTTCCAGCGGATTTCACGAAGCGCAAGCCGATACCTGTCAGTGGCCAACAACGTAATGAGGTCACCTTCGATTTCCATTTTCACACCGGTGAGAATGGGCAGGGTGTCGTCCTTGCTGGAGGCAATGATGACCTGTGAAACAGCCTGGGCGAAGGCCTCTCCGTCAACAGTTCCACTGACTTCGGGGAGTGCGGGGAGCTCGGGATAGTCATTGACGGGCATGGTTGCCAAATGGAAGCGGCTGCTGCGGCACGTCAGGGTGACCTTGCTGCCGTCGGTTTCAACTTCAACGGGGGCTGCGGGCAGGCTGCGGCAAATGTCGGCCAACAAGCGACCGGAAACCAGAATGGTGCCTTCCTCGGAAATGTCAGCCGGGATCTGCAGGCGGGCTGAGATCTCGTAGTCAAAGCTGGACAGGCTCAACGTGCCGGCTTCCGCCTTCAGCAACAGGCCCGAAAGCACTGGAACTGGTGGACGTGGTGACAAGGAGCGTGCGGCCCAGCTGACTGCTTCGGTCAGAACATCCCGTTCGACTCGGAACTTCACGGAAGGGTGCCGCCTTTCATGGTGCGAAAAAGTGTCGTTATGCGTTCTTGAAGCTGATCCGGAGCGGACCAGGAAGTCAAGAAAGGAATTACATGCTTGGAGACAGCTTAGCCCCTTGACCAGCCCATTTGGGCATTGGTCCTTGGATCGTGAGGTGAGCTGAATGGAGGAAGGGTAGATGTTGTTTGAAACGAATAATTCTTGTAGTTAGTAGTGTTAATAAGTCCTGTGGAAACTGTGGATAACCGTTCTCCGTCATGTGGTTTGGCCGAAGTTGCCTGTGCACAGCTTGTGAGGCTGCACCGCTTGAGGATGTGGGGTGGCGTGGAGAACTTTTTTGGCGGATTTAATGATCCACAGCTGGCCTGTGGGTTATCCGCAGGGAGACGCAGTTGTACACTAACTTATCCACAGGGCCATCCACACCCTTGATTTAAGCCAAAATTCGCTGGCTGCGCGGGTTATCCCTCGCGTTGCTGCTGTTTGATCTTGTTGGTGAGCTCCGTGACCTGGTTGTAGATGGCACGGCGTTCAGCCATCAATTCGCGGATCTTCCTGTCTGCGTGCATGACAGTTGTATGGTCCCGGCCACCAAATTCCTGCCCAATTTTTGGCAAGGACATGTCGGTAAGCTCACGGCACAGGTACATTGCTATCTGCCGGGCGGTCACGAGCGACCGGGTCCGGGACTTGCTGCACAGCTCCTCCAAGGAAATATTGAAGTAAGCAGCGGTCTGCCCCAGGATGGCTGTTGACGTGACTTCCTGTGCGCCATCGTCGGTAATGAGGTCCTTGAGCACCAACTCGGCCAGGCCAACATCCACTGGCTGCCGGTTCAAGCTGGCAAAGGCGGTGACACGAATCAACGCGCCTTCAAGCTCACGAATGTTGGTGGAGATCTTCGAGGCAATGTATTCCAGGGCATCGTCGGGTGCGGAAAGACCCTCTCCAATGGCCTTTTTGCGCAGAATGGCAATGCGGGTTTCCAACTCGGGAGGCTGGACATCTGTCAGCAAGCCCCACTCGAAACGTGAACGCATCCGCTC
The DNA here is from genome assembly GCF_052376555.1 of Specibacter sp. AOP5-B1-6. Classification (NCBI taxonomy): domain Bacteria; kingdom Bacillati; phylum Actinomycetota; class Actinomycetes; order Micrococcales; family Micrococcaceae; genus Specibacter; species Specibacter sp. AOP5-B1-6. The sequence continues at coordinate 10,699 of NZ_JBQSVT010000048.1, read as the reverse complement.
TTCAAATCCCTGCAGTCGTTTGGGCGGCAGGTCCGAGGTGATCACGACCTGCTTGTTGTGGTTGTGCAGGGCGTTGAAGGTGTGGAAGAACTCTTCCTGGGTTGCATCCTTGTTGGCCAGGAACTGGATGTCATCGATGAGCAGGATGTCAACATTGCGGTAGAGCTGCTTGAAACTTGCGCCCTCGTCGTCACGAATGGAGTTGATGAAATCATTGGTGAACTCTTCGGAGTTCACATAACGCACACGGATGCCCGTGTACAGGCGGCGTGCATAGTGGCCGATGGCATGGAGCAAATGAGTCTTGCCCAGCCCCGAATCACCGTAGATGAACAAGGGGTTGTATGCCTTTGCAGGGGCTTCAGCCACCGCAACCGCTGCTGCGTGTGCGAAACGGTTGGATGAACCAATCACAAATGAGTCGAAAACATACTTGGGGTTGAGCCGGCCGAACTCCTGTGAAGTGCTGGGCAAGGTGGGTGCAGGTTTGGATACCTGCTCGGTCCGTTCGGAGTGCTCATTGTGGGAAGAGACTTCCTTGCGCTCCGTGCGGGCCGCCGCAGGAACAGGAACTGGTTCTTCTTCCTTGACGGGAGGAACCAGATCGGCATTGACACTGAAGGCACAACTGATTTCTTCGGAGAAGACTTGGGCCAATGCTTCATTGAGAGCTGTACTGAGCTGATTCTGCAGGACTTCACGGGTCAGTTCGTTGGGAACGGCCACAAGCAAGGTATTGCCGATGAGACCCTGGGGCTGTGTAAGGACTACGAAGCCTCGCTGACGCGGGGAGACCCGGTCATCACGTTCCAGAATCCTGATAACCCGCCGCCAGGAACTTCCAACGTCATTGATGTCCTCAGTGCTCATTGACTGTTCCGTCCTTACTTCCGGGGGATGTACCGGAATACTTGGTTTTACGTTCATGCCGCATGTGACGTCCACTACACATCTCAGGACCATGATGTGGATCTGCAGGGAGCCCGCGAAGTGCGGTAATCCACAGAGTTATGCACATACGTGGATAACTTGTTCAGGGCCCAGCCTAGAGGATGAAAAGGTGAGAAGATAGCGAGAGAAACCGCTTGTGGATAAATATCACAGGGTGGGGCGAATACGGGCTTCATCCACAGCCAATCTCCACGCGGTTGTACACAGCTGTGGACGAAGTGCGGCCGGTGCCGGTTGCTGTCAGCGGGTGAAGAGACGCTCGAAACAGGCTTCACATCGGGCAGAACAACCAATCCACGGTTTGACTGCATGCCCTTCCGTGACCTAACGTTGTGAAGTCCCATGTGTCTGCTTTGCGCTCTTGCGCGTGCAACTTGTAAAAGAGAAGCGAAAGCGGGCATCCATATACTTAGCGTCGACCCCTTTCTTACCTGTTAGCTACGGGCAAGGCGCATCTTTGATTGTCTTGGAGTAACTACCGTGAGCAAGCGGACTTTTCAGCCGAACAACCGCCGTCGTGCCAAGAAGCACGGCTTCCGCCTTCGTATGCGCACCCGCGCCGGCCGTGCCATTTTGGCAGCCCGCCGCACCAAGGGTCGCGTAGAGCTGTCGGCCTAAACAATAACTGCTTGACGATTCGTCGGGCCTTAGTGAAGTTGCGGTTGATCGCAGGGTGCTAGCCACCAAGAATAGAATGCGGACTTCCGCCAACTTCTCACATACTGTACGTTCCGGCGTCCGAAATGGACGCCGGAACTTAGTGTTATATATGGTGTCCACTTCTCCGGATGCGCCCAGCCAGGTTGGGTTCATTGTGGCGAAGACTGTTGGGAACGCTGTGACCCGCAATCTCGTTAAAAGGAGACTGAGGGAAATTGTTGTTGAAACAGTTAGGCAGCAACCCTTTGGAGTCAATGTCGTGGTGCGGGCTCTGCCCGTCTCTGCGACAGCCTCCTTCAGTGAGCTAGTCACGGACTATCGCAAGGCATTTTCCACTGCTTCTTCCCGGCTCCATGGGAAAGCGGGAATTGCTTTGCCGGTGACACCAGCACCTGCAGTAGACAAGGTCCACGTGTCTAAAGGAGAAGATGTTTTGTGATCCAATCACAAACGCAAGATCGTGCACGAGGGTGGCTTGCCGCCGTCGTGCTTTTCTTGTGGCATCTTCCCCGCAACATTCTTATTATTATTCTGAAACTGTACCGGCGCGTCGTCTCACCCATTTATGGGCAGGTGTGCCGGTTTTTTCCGTCATGTTCGGCCTACGCTTTGGAAGCCGTGACAGTTCACGGTGCCATTAAAGGCAGCTGGTACGCTGCCCGACGAGTAGTCCGTTGCCACCCTTGGAGCGCAGGCGGCTTGGATCCGGTGCCTTCACCGGTCAATGTTGATTGGGATGACCCTGACACGGTGCCCCTCATTGTCCAGCTGAATCACCCGGATGTATTTCTGGCCAAGCAACAGGAAAGACTAAGCCGCAAAGCGGCTTGAGGAGATTAGAAAAGAAATATGGGCTTCTTCGATACAATTCTGTTCCCCTTTAAATGGGTCGTCTCATGGATCATGGTGCAGTTCCATGATGGTCTGACTTTCCTGGGGATGGACGGTGCTTCCGGTGTCACGTGGACGCTGGCCATCATCGGCCTCGTTCTCGTTATCCGTGCCGCGTTGATTCCTGTCTTTGTAAAGCAGATCAAGGCCCAGCGCGGCATGCAGGCGTTGCAGCCGGACATGAAGAAGCTGCAGGCCAAGTACAAGGGCAAGACCGACCAGTTGTCGCGCCAGGCCATGGGCCAGGAACAAATGGCGCTGTACAAGGAACACGGGACCAACCCGTTCTCGGCATGCCTGCCCATGTTGATCCAGATGCCGTTCTTTTTCTCCCTGTTTCAGGTGCTTTCCGGTGTGGCCAAGGCCAACGCGTCAAACTCGGGCATTGGTGCACTGACGCACGCTGAGGTAGTGCAGTTTGATGATGCCACCATCTTCGGTGCCCGGCTTTCAGATGCGCTGCTCCCGTCGTTTCAGGGTGGAGACCTAAAAGTTTCCACAGCTCTGCTGTCAATCGTCATGATCCTTGCCATGATCGCGTCGCAGTTCATCACGCAGAAGCAGATCATGTCCAAGAACATGTCTGAGGAAGCCATGCAGGGCCCCTTCATGAAGCAGCAGAAGATGATGCTGTATGTGCTGCCGCTCGTGTTTGGTATTGGTGGCGTGAACTTCCCCATCGGTGTCCTGATCTACTGGACCACCACCAACCTTTGGACCATGGGTCAGCAGTTCTTCGTAATTCGGCGCATGCCGACCCCCGGGTCGCCTGCATACAAGGAATATCAGAAGCGGCGCGAAGCCAAGGGCCTGCCGCTGTTGGGTGCTTCGAAGAAGAAGGTTGAAGCGGAAGAAGTGATCGAGGAAATTCCTGAGCCCAAGGGCCAGCGGAACCAGCCACAACGTAAAAACAGGAAGAAGAAATAATGCCTGAAGAAACGCAGCTTGTCCCTGAGGAAGAAGCAGTTCCTGCCGGCACCGGTGCCAGCAGGGTGGAAGAAGAAGGCGACATTGCCGCCGACTACCTCGAAGAACTTCTGGACATTGCCGATATCGATGGTGATATCGACATAGAGGTGCGCAATGGCAGGACATACATTTCCATCGTTGCGGATGAGGACGGCGGATCCCTGCAGAGCCTTGTCGGCCAGGATGGTGAGGTTCTGGATGCCCTTCAGGAGCTGACCCGGCTGAGTGTGCTGTCATCGACAGACAACCGTTCACGCCTGGTCCTGGACATTTCGGGCTACCGTGACCGCAGGAACGTCGAATTGGCGAAGATAGCCGGTGACGCCGCTGAACAGATCAAGTCAGGTACTGAATCTGTTGCGCTGGACCCCATGGGTGCCTACGAGCGCAAGATCGTTCACGACACAATTGCTGAGCTGGGTTTGGAATCCGAGTCCGAAGGCGAAGGCGCCAAGCGCCACATCGTGGTGACAGCTGCGCAATAGGGCGGGCTGAATTGAAAGTTTCAAACGGTCCCGGCCGCTGCCAGAGGCGAGCGGCCGGGACCTCGGTTTAGAGGACACAAATAGTGGTGGAACTAACTGCACAAGAGGCCGTTGCTGCGGACCGTATTTTTGGCGATCGACTCGATCTGGCCAAACGCTACGTTGAGCACCTGGCAACATCCGGAATTGAACGCGGGTTGATTGGTCCGCGTGAGGTTCCTCGTTTGTGGAGCCGGCACGTTTTGAACTGCGCTGTTGTTGCAGAGCTGATTGACGAAGGTGCGAAGGTTGCTGACGTTGGAAGCGGGGCAGGACTTCCTGGACTGTGTCTGGCCATTGCCCGGCCTGATCTCTACCTGACGCTTATTGAACCGTTGGAACGCCGGGTTATTTGGCTTGAAGAGGTCGTGATGGACCTTGGCCTTTCAAATGTGGAAATTGTTCGTGCACGCGCCGAGGCGGCAATCGGAAAAGTTGAGTGCACGGTTGTGACCGCCCGTGCCGTGTCAGCTCTCAATAATTTGGCTGCGTTGACAATTCCGCTTCTGGGTGGCGAGGGGGAGCTCTTGGCCATCAAGGGACGCAGTGCCGACGAGGAAGTGGCTAAGGCCGCGAAAACACTCAAGAAGTTGGGTGGAGTTCTCACCGAGGTACTTGTGGCAGGCCAGGAAATTTTGGAAGAGCCCACCACAGTGGTTCGTGTGAAGGTGAAACGGCGGTGATCCCCACTGCTGTTGGTCGGAAACGATAGGCTAGAGGTTGGCAACCATCGCCACAGGAAAGTGAGAGTGTCAGCGTGACCAGTAGCGAAGCAGCTTCGCAACGGATCCCTCCGTTTATGACCTTGGGATCGGCACGTTCCAATATCTCTGAACAACCTAAAGTGGTTGATCGCTCCAACAATAGTGTCGTCCGCAATGTTTCACGTGAAACGAAGAAGGATGCGGTCAGCTCCCTGGATAACGATTTTGATGACAGCAGCCCGATTGCAAGTCAGTTGCTTAGTGAAACGAAGCGGCGCGAGAGGCTACTTGGGCGCCCTCTACCGCGGCCGGGTTACACGAGAATTTTGACGGTAGCTAATCAAAAGGGTGGCGTAGGAAAAACGACAACCACTGTCAACGTGGCAGCTGCCCTGGCGTCGGCTGGCTTGCATGTTCTGGTAATTGACATTGATCCGCAAGGTAACGCCTCCACTGCCCTGGGAGTACCCCACCATGCCGAGATTGACAGCATCTATGACGTGCTGATCAACGATGTTCCCATGGCCGAAGTCGTCGCCGAATGTCCTGATATTGCCAATCTGTCTTGCGCGCCGGCGACTATTCACTTGGCCGGCGCCGAAATTGAACTTGTTTCGCTTGTGGCTAGGGAGCAGAGACTTCGGCGTGCCATCGATGAATATGTGAAATTTCGCGAAGCCAACAACCAGGAACGACTCGACTTCATCTTCATCGACTGCCCACCGAGTCTCGGCCTGTTGACGGTCAATGCTTTCTGCGCGGCCAACGAGGTAATGATCCCCATTCAGTGCGAGTACTACGCGCTGGAAGGCCTCAGTCAACTGCTCAAGAACATCGGCATGATTCAAAAGCATTTGAATTCTGATCTAGTGGTGTCGACCATCTTGCTTACAATGTATGACGGGCGTACCAACTTGGCTGCACACGTGGCAGCTGATGTCCGCGAGCACTTTCCGGACCAGGTCTTGCAGGCAATGATTCCGAGGTCAGTCAGAATCTCCGAGGCTCCCAGCTATCAGCAGACAGTTATGACATATGATCCGTCATCTACCGGTGCACTGTCGTATCTTGAGGCTGCCTCCGAGCTCGCGGAACGTTCCACGGCATGACATCAGTATGGCGATAGACTTTTCAATTCACAATGAAGTTCATGAGAACCCCTAATATTCGGGGTTCATTCAACGGAGGATGTCTCAATGACTGACAAGCGCAGGGGTCTTGGTCGTGGTTTGGGTGCGTTAATCCCCAATTCTTCTGGCGACGAAGCGGGTAATAGGCAGCCTACTCGTCCCGTCGATCTATTTTTCCCTGAGCCGAAGGGGCGCAAGCCACCGGCTTCCGCCACCCGCGCCTCGAAGCCTGCTGCAGTTATCGCGCCGGTGGAGCTCGTAGAGGTTCCCGGGGCAACGTTTATGGAGCTTCCAGTTGGAGATATTCATCCAAACAGGAAGCAGCCACGCACTGTCTTTGATGAAGACGACATGGCCGAGCTCGTACACTCCGTACGTGAAATTGGTGTTCTTCAACCGATCGTTGTGCGGAAATCCAGTGAAAAAGGCGATCAGCCGTACGAACTGGTCATGGGTGAGAGGCGCTGGCGCGCCAGCCAGGCGGCCGGCCTTGAAACGATTCCAGTCATTGTCCGTGAAACGACGGATGACAACCTTTTGCGCGACGCGCTGCTTGAAAACCTGCATCGCAGCCAGCTGAATCCATTGGAAGAAGCAGCGGCCTACCAGCAGCTGCTGGAGGACTTCGGCACCACCCACGAGCAATTGGCCGACCGGATTGGTCGCTCACGCCCGCAGGTATCCAATACGCTGAGGCTGCTCAAGCTGCCTCCTGTAGTTCAACGGCGGGTTGCGGCGGGCGTCTTGTCGGCTGGCCACGCACGCGCGCTATTGGCACTACCGGATTCTCCCGCCATGGAGCAGCTGGCCCAGAAGATTGTGGCTGAGGGGATGTCCGTGCGCGCTACCGAAGAGGCCGTTCAGCTCTACCATTCGCCACTCAGCGGCGACAAACCGTCCACGAAGGCACCGAGCCCACGTCATGAACGTCTGGACTTTCTGGCAAGTTCGCTGGCCGACCGCCTCGATACCAACGTTAAGATTTCCCTGGGTGCAAAAAAGGGCAAGGTCAGCATTGAATTTGCTTCAGTTGAAGACCTCAACCGCATTATGGATGTTTTGAGTCCAGGCGGCAAGTAGCACTTCATCGGCGTGTGTTGATCCGTAAACGGCAGTGTTTCACGTGAAACACTGCCGTTTGGTATTACCGGTGGTTCGTCAGGATCGATTCTGAGCGAGAATTTCTAGATTCTCTGATGCTCAGTGAAGCGACGGCAGATCGAGAAGCGGGCACCCTTTCCAGCTTTCGGAGCCGACCTCTCTTTTGTGAACTGATGAGGAACGCGAATGCGCCCGCCACCTAGGAACCGTCGGATGCTTCCTGACTTTGGGTAACTCGTCCGAAATTTCACGAGACGTGGGGCTGATGCAGATTGGATGCCGATGGTCCTGCAGCCGATTGAACATCGTGAAGAATGTTCTGGATCCGCGCAGAGACAATTCCGAAACCGTTTCACGTGAAACATTTGAAAGATGTGAACGTTGCACTTCTAACGACGTTGCGTGAATCGACGCGACACTGCTCTCATTGGTGATTGAATATTGCTGCGAGAAAACATTCCGAGGCGGGGCTCCAAGACCCAAAGTGCATAGGTCGGTAGGGCGCGGGGATTCGTATCCATCGGGTGTTGAGCCGCTGCGACACACGAGGTCTAACTGGTTCAGAATTTTGGAAAGGTGTTGTTTCACGTGGAACATTCCGGGCGAGTCGAGCAGGCGCCTCACAGTCGTATTTCATTGTCTATTTCACCATGTAGCGGGCTGGGCTGGACACATCAGAGTTCGCATGGGGCACTGATACGCGCGGAGATGAGATCCAAAAATCTCTTATGGTTCTCGGTAAGTGTGGCGGTGTGAACGGTGGGCCCGGCAGGGGATCAAGTGAGATTAGGGCCGCTGGGGTGCCAGTGAAGAGTTATTTGGTGAGATGATCGAACGACTTCGCCACAAGACGGGCCAAGGATCGGCGTTGGAATCAATTCGATAGACTGCCGAATTGTGGAGTTCCTCGCATGGTTTAGCCGCCCAAAGGAGTTGGAGCCACATGATTGGGTAGTCAGATGCCGTGGGTTGCCATGTGAGGCCCGCCCACCTCTCCGGGAAAGTCGGCTAATGCGAAAGGCCCTGTTGACTGGCGAATCTCCCGCGCCGCTAAGGAGAGCCCATGCGCCCATATGACGGACCGTAAGCATATAGAGGCGCCGCAGGGCCCGATTCCACCTTTCGGGGCCGCGTGGCCCCTTCAAGGGCGTGTGGAGGCTTATGCGGAGGTGGTGAGTCCAGTCCATCAGCGGTGCTCGCAAACGTAAGAGATGCCGACCGGTACGTCGGAAGCGTCTTTGCATTGCTCCTGACCAGGGAATCGGAGCAACTGCTTCCCTCTGTCTGGCACACAGGTGCCATGACTGGGTGACCTTCAGAGCTGGAAACGACCTATCCGAGGTAGCCAGGAGGCATCGCTCCCATGGGGGGAGTGAGTTGCTGGTTCTGCCAAGCTGAACACATGATTGCCTGGCTCGGGGAGCTGTCCGAATTGCCCCCGTGAACGGACTGTAGCAGTGACACCGGGCTTTAGAACTCATCCCAACAGACTAGAAAGGGGTGGGTATTGCCCCTCACCGAATGCTTGCTCCTGCGAGACTGACAAGTATTGACCTTGTAGACCAACCGGGGAGAGCATGGATATTCTCCTCGGGGGTCAACGACCGTATCGACGTGAGTTCGTGAGTTCGTGTGCTCGGGTCGGAGGGCTGGTGACAAGGTGTGATCCCAGCCGGTCTGGAGACGGACCGGGCCAAGGTCCGCGACAAACAGGCGAGCATCGTGAAGCTCTTGAACGGCGGGTGGCTTCCGTCCTGATGGCGATCGACGAGCGGTTGCCGGAGTGCACACGGGGAGGCTGCTCGTCACGCTTCCAAGCCCAGACAATGCCGTGACTGCGTGAGCCCGATGGTCTTCTGCGCGCAGGTTCGGCCAGTAGATCTGGAACTGGCAGCTGGGTTGCGGGATGCTAGATGCCGAGACGACCATGGGCGGAGGTCATAGACGTCTCCAGATGGAAGCAATCCGGAAGTGGCCAGGTGCGCGAGGAGCACGGGGTCACTCGGAAATTGACGAACCGTCTGCGGCTTGTGGCTGCACGCAGTCCGCTGGCGGCCCCAACGGCATTATCACTGGTCAAAAGTACTTGCCGCCCATGGTCGATCCACTGCCGCCACTGGTCTAAGCAAACTGCCGGCAGTAGCCAGTTCAAAGTTGTAGTTGACAACTAAGTCAGGGCCGTGAGGACGTGGGAATTGCACTGATCCTTTAGACACGGGCAGTAAATTGGCTGGAAATGTTGCCCGACTTGACCCACACACCCGCGGCTTAGGACGGGCGCTAAACTGACTCTCCGGAATGCGAATTGGTGGCATCGCGGCTCCCTGCATCCACAGGGTCAGGAAGACCATCTACGCCCATCCTGCGCGTCACTCGGAGAGCCGACGTCTAAGTCTTAGCCAAGTCGGGCCAGCTGTTATTAATTATGGGATCTGGTCTGGGGATGATTTGAGCTGACCGAATCTACGCCTGCACTTAGCGCTTCGTTCGATGTTTCCATCCCGGACTGAAGTCGGTCAAGCAGCTCCTGTGTGGGGCGGTGGCCTAGGAATCGTTTCACGTGAAACACGCAGACCCATTGTGGACATGGCCGCTGAACGTGAAACTCGTGGGCAGTCCCGCAGTCCCGCAGTCCCGCAGTCCCGCAGTGTGGCCGTGCTTCCAATTTCGAGGGACGGACTGGAGAGATAATCGAGCAGTGGATGGAAACGCTCGGCAGACTGCTAACGGCATGCCGACGCTATGTGGCCGCCACTGACACTGCAGGTTCATGTAACTGGTGATGCCGTTTCGTGGAGAGGCTAGGGGCCATCGACCGTTTCTGGCCGCCGTTGATAACTTAGGGCCTACGGCACCAACGGATTGGTCCATGGATCCTGTGGTCTCATTGGTCATTCAGGGATGGAGATAAACGCAATTCTGGATGGAAGTTTATCTCCAGGGAAGTGCACTGACGGAGGATGATGGCCCAGAGGCGCCGTATGGCCCCGCGTGGGCGCCTAAATGGCCTTCAACAATCAGAGAGTTCATACTGTTGATCGCAGAGCGGGCAACAGCCAAATGCGCGGAAGTGACGCAGCGTCCTTGCGCCGCTTCGAAGCTCGTCTCCAGATTGGTGTGCCAGCACCGCCCCTGTCCTCTTGGCACGTAGACAAACATGAGCTTGCTAAGCGGTGTCGTCCTGTGGACGAATTGTGACGACCCTGGCACAACACCAATAGCCCACGAGGATCCGGATGCTCACCAACGCCGGCGGTTGGTGTCGGCTGGCGAAGGACCTGATACAGCGCCGTACTCGGACTCTGCTCCGGCAAGCGAGAGCCGATAGCGGGGCAGCCAGGTAGCACTTGCGTGGATCAACAGTTTCACCCATGGCGACTCAGCGAGGCTCCGCCCTGTCAGATTATTGCTGCACACCTCGCGTACAGTGCTCTGACGAGACAGAAGATGACGGTAAGCAACTACGGCAAACGATGAGGTTTCGGTTACTCGTGGAGTCCGTCACGGACCTAGACCTACTTGTTCAGTTGCCAAGCCGTCTCATTGGGGAGAGATATAGAAGACCGATGACATGAAATGGTTCTCTCGGTCTGCACGGACCATGGTTCGGATGGTTGCTATATCTGAAGATCCCTGCCCCGTTTTCCGTGGTGCATTTCCTGGCGATGCATTGGTCATTGTGGGTGGCGATGGTGCTGCCGTGGTCCAGGGTTCATTGGCGGCGTCATCGGGACGACCAGAACCGTCCTTTCGTCCTATTCGCGATTCT
>NZ_JBQSVT010000047.1:0-29144 GCF_052376555.1 Specibacter sp. AOP5-B1-6 | reverse complement strand
TTAAGGGGCGTCCTGATTGGCTTGGCCTTCCTGGTTTCGCTGCCCGGACTGGGCTATCTATGCACCGCGAGGGACAAACGCGGGAACTTTTTTGCCCCGTCCGTTATGGTTGTGCTGATTTTTCTCAGCTATGGACTGCTGACCGGCTATATTCTTTTCTTGGGGCTGGCCATCGTCAGCGGAGCAACCTCAGTGGTGTGGATGGTGTCCACGTGGATGAGTATTCTGTCACCGATTCTGGCCGTCGCCCTGTCCATGCTCCTCGCTGGAATCGTCCGGACAAAAGTGGTGTGGGAGCCGGAATCAAGGCGGCTCAAGGCCACCAAATACTGGCTGTATTTTTCACCGCCGTCGTTCTTCTTGATCTGCCAGGTACTGCACTTCGTGGGCCGCCTGGTCGGATGACCTCAATGCCCTTCAACTCCAGAAACAGCGTGGCACCCCAGATACGGGGGTTCTCGTTTTTCAAACCATCTGTTTGTCAGTCAGTCACCTCGATGGGCGTGATGCAGGCTAATGGGTGGATGAGACTTTCTCCGCCGCCCTCGGTGACGGAAGTGCTCCCCGCCGCTGCTTAAGCCGAGGTTGACACTGCGGGAGTTCGAAGAGCTGGCCAGCTGGTGTATCCGACCGCCTTCGCCTACATGGCATTGGAACTGCCACTTGGCCCGGCATTGCTTACTAGCGACTTACTGGCAACCGAGGGTTCGCACCCGGACCGTCCCAACCAAGGATTCCTTGCGGGCGACACGCAACGTCGACTTGCTCGAGATGCTATGTCTTCCTGACGACCGCAACCAGGCCAATGACTGGCGACACGAATCTGAGCATACTGACAGCCAGCATGTGAACCTTCACAGCCAAAGGTTGGTGACATGAAATCCGGAATGGTGACACGCTGGTAACACCTACCCCGGATCAGTGACACGTAGCTCCGGATCCTACAACCAGCAGGCACCACATGAGTGGAAGCAAAGGAGCAATGCAATGGCGCAGCAATTTTCCGTGGGAGACCACGTGCGGTGGAATTCCGAGGCTGGATACGTGCAGGGCAAGATCGTCAAGGTCCACACCAAGGACGTTGACTACAAAGGACACATGCGCCGCTGCAGCCAGGACGATCCGCAATATGAAATCAAGAGCGACAAAACCGACCATGTGGCCATGCACAAAGGCAGCGCCCTGAAGAAAATTCAGGACTGAAAAATTCAGGACTGAAGGGTATGCGGGCCCGCGACTTTGAGGCGTGGCGGGTATTTATGCGGCCGCGGACGCGCCGGGATTCCAGCTCAGGGTGATGTGGACTCCCTGATCGAATTCTGTAATTGTCAGGTGCAGTTCGGCACCGTAGAGGTTGTCGCTTTCAATGTCATGCCCGTCCGACCGGGCCTGGGCGACGACGCGCGTGAGGGCCACTGCCATGGCCCTGCCCCAATCCGCCGGGTGTTTGCTGGAGGAGCTCACTGTGGCTGAATAGTGTTTCATGATGGTCCTTGGGGGAGTGGTGGACATCGGGCGGCAGACGTGGGCGGCGGCGGTCGGCCACGTGCTAGCCAATTCGGCAGGGTGCCATGTCGGCGGTGCGCAGGCTGAGCCCATTGCCCGGCGCTGCGGAGGGACTGAGTGTCCCGCCGCGTGGGTCCAGGCAGCCGTCGAAAAACATGGTTTCGACGCGGACGTGGTCGTGAAACCATTCCAGATGCCGAAAGTTGGGGGTTGCCGCCGCCACATGGACGCTGAGATGCGGAGCGCAATGTCCGGAGATCTCCAAGCCGTGGGCTGCGGCAAGTGCTGCAATGCGCAGCCACTGTGTGATGCCGCCGCAGCGTGAGACGTCCGCCTGCACACAGTCCACGGCATCGGCGGCGCACATCCGCCGGTAGTAGAGCAGCTCTGTCCCGTATTCGCCGGCAGCTACGTCCGCGTCGACCCGTTCCCGGACCTCCCTCAGACCGGCGAGATTGTCCGAGGACACGGGCTCCTCCAGCCAGCGGATGTCCAGCTCCGCGGCCTCGGCCATGACCCTGATGGCCTGCTTGGCGCTGTAACCGCCGTTGGCATCGACGAAGAGTTCGACGCCGGGCCCGATCACCCTCCGTGCCTGCCGCATGCGTGCCAGATCCCTTGCCGTCTCTGTTCCGGCGGATTCGCCAATCTTGATCTTCACCCGCGGGATGGCCTGCTCCAGGGCCCACCCGGTGAGCTGCTCCGCCAACTGCCGCTCGTCATAGCTGGTGAAGCCGCCGCTGCCGTAGATGGGCACCTTGTCCCGGACGGCGCCGAGCAGCCGGTGCAGGGGCAGCCCCAGCAATCGTGCCTTCAGATCCCACAGTGCACAGTCGACGGCGGAAATGGCGTAGCCGACGGCGCCCGGGCGGCTGGCATTGCGGACGGCCTGAAGCATCGCCACGGAGGCGTGTCCGACGTCGAACGCGGGCAGGCCGACGATGGCGGGCTGCAACAACTCGGTGATCAACGCACCGCAGGCTGCCGGTGCGTAGGTCCAGCCGATCCCGGTGGCGCCGCCGGCCCGGGCCTGGACCAGGACCAGGGTGGTGGAGTCCCAGGCGAAGGTGCCGTCGGCTTCGGGTGCGTCCGTGGGCACCCGATACACGGAAACCGCCAACCGTTCGACCAACGGATCGGAGTCCATGGCTAGCTGTCCTTGTGGGGCAGGAACTCCTGCAGTTTCGTTTTGACGCCCTCCCTGATGAACCCCCACGCATTTTCGTCACCCTTGAGCACGGCCTTGGCACTGTCGAGTGCTTGTTCGAGCGTTGCGTGTGGGGGGATGGGCGGGACATCGGGGTCCACCCGGACGTCAAGGACGGTGGGGCGGTCCGCGGCCAGCGCGCGGTCCCAGGCCGGTCCGACGTCGTCCGGGTTCTCCACGGCGATGCCCTGCAGGCCGAGGAGTTCCGCGAAGGCGGCGTAAGGGACGTCCGGGAGTGTTTGGGATTCGGTGAACGCCGGCGCCCCTTCCATGGCCCGCATCTCCCAGGTGACCTGGTTCAGGTCGTTGTTGTGCAGGACGGCGATGACCAGCCGGGGGTCGGCCCACTCCTGCCAGTAGTGCTTGATGGTGATCAGCTCCGCCAGGCCGTTCATTTGCATGGCGCCGTCACCGGCGAAAACAATCACAGGGCGCTCCGGGCAGCCGAATTTGGCGCCGATGCCGTAAGGCACGCCGGGGCCCATGGTGGCGAGGTTGCCCGAGAGCGAACCGCGCATGGTGCCATGGAACTTCAGCTGCCGGGCATACCAATTGGCCGAGGAACCCGAATCTGCGGTGACAATCGCGTTCTCCGGCAGCCGGGGCGATAGCTCCGAGAAAAGCCGCATCGGGTTGATGGGTTTGGCCTCCACCGCCGCTTCCATGGCCATGGTTTCCCACCAGCGGGTGACGTTCGCTTCGATGGTTTCGCGCCAGCTCCGGTCCTGCTTGCGCTCCAACAGGGGGATGAGGGCCTGCAGCGTGGTTTTCGCGTCCCCCACAATATTGTTCTCGTAGGCGTAGCGCATGCCAATCATTTTGGCGTCGACGTCGATCTGGACGCCGCGGGCCTGGCCCGGCTCGGGCATGAACTGGGTGTACGGGAAACTGGAACCAATGGTGAGCAGGGTGTCGCAGTCCGTCATGAGCTCGTAGCTGGGCCGGGTGCCCAGCAACCCGATGGATCCTGTCACATACGGCAGCTCGTCGGACAGGACGTCCTTGCCCAGCAGCGCCTTGGCCACGCCCGCGCCCAGGATGTCGGCCACCTGCTGGACCTCTTCGCGGGCGTCCCGTGCCCCGGATCCCACCAGCATGGCGACCTTGGTGCCGGCGTTGAGCAGTGCCGCCGCCGCCCGGATCCCGGCATCGTCCGGGGTGATGGTGGGCCACTGCACCCCGAGGCTGGAGGGCACCATCTTGAACGCGTGGGTGGGGGCCGAATACTCCAGGTCCTGCACGTCCGAGGGGATGATGATGGCTGTGGGGGCGCGTTCGGCCAGGGCAATCCTGATGGCCCGGTCCAGGACGTTGGGCAGTTGTTCGGGCACCGTCACCAACTGCACGTATGCCCCGGCGACGTCCTTGAACAGTGTCACCAGGTCAACTTCCTGCTGGTAGGCCCCGCCAATGGCGGACTGGGCCGTTTGTCCGACAATGGCCACCACCGGGACGTGGTCAAGTTTTGCGTCGTACAGGCCGTTGAGGAGGTGGATGGCGCCCGGGCCTGAGGTGGCCATGCAGACGCCGAGCCGTCCGGAAAACTTGGCGTAGCCCACTGCCTCGAACGCCGACATTTCCTCATGCCGGGACTGGATGAATTTCGGCTGGTTTTCGGCACGCCCGAACGCTGCCAGGGTGCCGTTGATCCCGTCCCCGGGAAAAGCGAACACGTGCTCCACGCCCCACTCGCGCAGCCGTGCCAGCAGGTAGTCCGCCACTGTTTGCTTTGCCATGTTTCCGTCCTCCAATGATTGGCTCCTGGCAGGGCCGCCCGCACGACCCCACCTTCCTTACTTTCGTCGGCTCCCTGCTCCGTTGCTGAGCAGCCTGTCGGCGGCGCGGGCCGCGACGGCCATGATGGTCAGCGCCGGGTTGGCGCTGCCCTGGGTTGGCAGCACGCTGCCGTCGGTGATGAGCAGGTTCGGGACGGCGAAGCTGCGGCAGTCCGCGTCAACAACACCCTCTTCCTGGGTGGCCGCCATGCGTGCCCCGCCCACCAAGTGGGCGTACCGGTCAATGGTGATGACCTCATCGGCGCCGGCCGCGGTGAGAATGAGTTCCATCTTGTCCTGGGCCGCCCTCATGAGCGCCCGGTCGTTGGCACATTGGGAATAGCTGAAGCGGGCCACGGGCAGCCCGTGGCGGTCCAATTCCGGCGCCAGGGTGACACGGTTTTCGGCCTGGGGGAGGAATTCACACAGGGCGCCCAGACAGGCCCAATGGACGTAGTCGCTCATGTAGTTGCGCAGCGCCGCACCCCAATGGCCCTGGGCCATGACGTGTTCGGCCCACGTGATGGGCAGGGGAGAGACCGTTTGGATCGAGAACCCCCGTTTATACGGCTTCCCCGGATCGGTTTCGTAGAATTCCTCGCTGCTGACTTCCGGCGGCGGTCCCTTCCACATCCGCACCTCCGCATCAAAGCGTCCGGCCGTCTGCGGGGCGCCCTGGACCATGAGGTAGCGGCCCACCTGGTCGAAGTCATTGCACAGCCCCTCGGGAAACCGGGCCGAGGTGGAGTTGAGCAGCAGCCGCGGGGTTTCAATCGAGTAGCCGGCGACGGCGACCATCCTGGCCCGCTGAAAACGCGCCACCCCCTGGTGGACATAGTGCACGCCCGAGGCGAGGCCGGTCCGTGCATTGATTTCGACGCCGGTCACCATGGAATCCGGACGGACCTCGGCGCCGTGGGCCAGGGCATCCGGGATGTGGGTGATCAAGGGTGAGGCCTTGGCATTGACCTTGCACCCCTGGAGGCAGAAGCCGCGGTAGATGCAGTGTGGCCGGTTGCCGAAGCGTCCGTTGCTGATGGCCACCGGCCCGACCTTGGCGGTGATGCCGGCGGCCAGGGCGCCACGCTGAAACAGTTCGCCGTTTCCGGAGACCGGATGGGGGCGGTGGGGGTAGCCATGCGGATCGCCCCAGGGCCAGTGTTCCCCGGCGACGGGCAGTTCCTCCTCGATGTCCCGATAATAACCCCTGAGGTCCTGGTAGCGCAGAGGCCAGTCGGCGCCCACCCCGTCCAATGTCCGGGTGTAAAAGTCACTGGGGTGGAAGCGGGGAACATAACCGGCATAGTGCACCATGGATCCGCCCACGCCCCGGCCGGAGTTGTTGGAGCCCAGCGGCACCGGGTCGCTCCCGGCGATCACGCGCGGCTCCGTCCAGTACAGGTGGTGCGAGCCGGCCTCGTCACTGACCCAGTCGCGTTCCGGATCCCAGAAGGGGCCCGCATCCAGGGCCACCGCCCGCCAGCCAGCCCGCGCCAGGCGCTGCAGCAGCGTGGATCCGCCGGCGCCGCAGCCGACGATGACGATATCCACCTCGTCCTCATCGGCGAAGCGGCGCATTTGTTCGCGCAGTCCATGGTTTGTGCCGGGGCCCGCCGGGAGCAGCCAGGCGGATTCATTGCGCTCGCGGACGCTGCTCACAGGGATCCCTGCCTTCCCTGCGTCTGGCTTCCCCGCGCAGGGTCGGCTCCCGGGCGGGCGTCCCGAACCTCAAACGGCTCCAAGGAGTCCACGCCGATGTTCTTGTAGCCTCGCGGGTAGGCCGGGCCGGCAAATCCGATTTCGTCCCACGCCCAGGGATGGGAGTAAAACGCTGTGCAGGCGTAGCGGGTCCACAGGCTCCATGTTTGTTTCGCGGGGATCCCGTGCCAGAGGTCCGGGCCAAGGTTTTGGATGCCCTGCAGCAGCCGCGTCTGTTCATGCCAGCCGGCCGCAGCGAACACCGTGCCACACCGAATCCGTGCTTCGTCGTCGAGGGCGGCAAGCGTCTGCCGCCACGCGTCCGCATCCGCGGGCATGTCCTCATAGTGCCAACCGTCAGTTTCCTGGGCGGCGAGCCGGGCGTCGACCATGGCCACGACAGGGATCCGGGGTTCCTCACGTTGGTCCAGGAGCTGGTTGAACAGTGCGCTCGCAGCAGCCTCCTGGGTGGTCGAGAAGAAGCGGATGTCCGGTGGCCGGCCCAGCCGGCCCATGACCACGGAGGCCGTCGCGGCATCCCAATGCTTGGCCTGGCCGGTGGTGTTGAATTCGGGAAACCGGCCGCCTCCGTCGCCGGCGGCCAGCGGCAGCGCACTCATTTCTCCCTCCGCAACACGGCCGCGAGCAGGCCCATGCCGCCCACCAGGGTCACGAGCAGCGGGGCCAGCAGGGGTGGCCCCATTTCCATGTTGTAGCGGAGGTTTGAGAAACCACCGGGTTTTTGGGCAATTCCGCGCGCATGGAAATAGGTGCCCTGCAGTCCGTTGGCGACAATGACTGCCGAGGCAAGCGGGAGCGCAGTTTTTGCCATTCGTTTGCTGCAAACCCCTGCCACACCTGCCGCCGCCCCGAGGGGTCCCAACACCACCGGAACCCACATCCACTTGTTGCCAAAGCTGGCTTTGTCGTGCTCGAAATAGATTTCAGCGGCAGTCACCAGCGCGCCGGCCGCCGTGAGGGCAGCCAGGGAGCGCTCAAAGCGGCCCGTTTCGACATTGCGCACCATTCGGTCAATGACGTGAACGAGATCCTGCGGCTCGGGCTCCTGAACAACGTTGCGCTGGTGGAATGGATTCTTCATGGACGTTCCTTCCCTTGTGGCTGTGGCTGGAAGCCCGGGGCGGAGTCAAAGTCCGGCAAACATTGCACATGCGCAACTACACTCGAAAAAGTGAACCCGCTTATAAGCCATGACCCCGCCCGCACCGACGCGGTGACCGCGGATTGCCCGCCCGGTCCAGCAGTGCGTGCTGATTCACCCGACGAAATCGATGCTGCGATGCGGGCCGCCCGGGTATTCATGGCCGTCGTCGCCCAATCGGTGGCCGAGGTTGAGGACCGCGTCACCTCCCCGCAACTGCGGGTCCTGGTCTTCATCGACACCCACGGTCCGCAAAATCTCGGCGCCGTGGCCGCAGACTTGGGGGTGCACCCCTCCAACGCCACCCGGACCTGTGAGCGGCTGGTCGCCGCGGGACTTCTGGACCGCAGGGACAACCCGGAGGATCGCCGGTATCTGCTCCTGGCACTCAGCCGGGAGGGCCGTTCCTTGGTGGACCAGCTGATGGAACACCGCCGCGCATCCATCGCTGCTGTGTTGGAAAGGATGCCGGCAGAATTGCGCCGTGGCATGGGCCCGGTGTTGGACGCCTTCGCCCACGCAGCAGGGGAAGTCACTGAAGCTGAACGATTCGCGGTGGGACTGAAGGAGACACACGAACTGCAGGAGACGCGCGGGCCTGCGCTGGCGGGGACCGAACCCAAGAGCTGAGTCATCGCGCCTCCATCGCGGCGAACGCCGAGGCAAGTGCCGCATCAAGCGCGGCGGGCTTGCGCCAACGCCTGTCACCGCAGGCCAGCGCCACCATCGTCGCGGCATGGGCCAGGTCCACGAGCGCACCGCAACGATGCCAGGTCCGCCCCGCCCGTGCCAGCAGCAACCCCTGCACAAAATGCCGGGCACCGAGAACCCGCAGCACCACCACCGCGCCAGGTGGCGGCTGGGAACCGGTGGCGGCCCCGTAGAGCAGCTGCGGCCGGACGAGCTGGCACAGTCCCACCATGATCCGGATAACCTCAAGAGCCTTCATCGCCGGCTCCATCGCCCAAGGAGCGCTCCGGCACCGGCGGCCAGCCCGAGGGTCCCCGCGGCGGCTCCCACCGCCAAAAGCGGGTGGTGTTGCGATGCCCACAGCTGCGTGCTCCGTGATTTTGACCGGTCGTCAAAGACGCCGTGGGTGCCAAAATCAGTGTCAGCGTCTGCCGGTTCCCACAAATTGGCCGGCTGGTTCGCGGGCCGCTGTTCACTGGTCTGCTGCGAGGCAAAACCGGTGCGGGCCAGATAGGCATCCAGCAGGCCCGGGGCGACGGCGTTGGCGAGCAGGGTTGCTGCTGTGCTGCCACCGACCCAATATTCACGGCGCTGCGGGTGGTCGGCGGCATGAACGACGGCGCGGGCGGCCACCTCGGGCTGATAAATGGGCGGGACCGGCTGTGCCTTTTTAGGCAGCCGCGAAAGAACCCACGAGAACTGCGGCGTGTTCACGGCGGGCATTTGCACCATCGTGTTCCGGACCCCGCTGTGCTCGTGCAGCAGTTCACACCGCAGCGACTCGTTGAAGCCCTGAATGGCATGCTTGGCTCCGCAGTAGGCGCTCTGCAACGGAATGCCCCGATATGCCAGTGCGGATCCCACCTGGACTATGGTCCCGCGGTTGCGCCCGCGCATCCGGGTCAGGGCCGCCATCGTGCCATGGACGTAGCCAAGATAGGACACGGCTGTGACCCGGGCGAATTCCTCCGGCTTGATCTGTGCGAAGGGGGCGAAGACCGAGGTGAAGGCCACGTTGACCCAAACATCGATTGGGCCCAGTTCATTTTCCACCCGGTCCGCAGCGGCATCCACCGCAGTAAAATCGGAGGTGTCCACCTGCAGCGTCAGCGCCGTGCCGCCGGCCGCCGCCACTTCTGCGGCGGCGCCGTCGAGCCCTGCCCGCCCCCTGGCCAGCAGAGCGACAGCGGCGCCCCGCCTGCCAAAGGCGATGGCCGTGGCCCGGCCAATCCCGCCGCTGGCCCCGGTCACAACAACCACCTGGTGAACGTTTCTCATCACTGCTCCTTAGGGGTAAGCCCGCTCCAGTTTCGGTGGTGTGGCGAGCCGGCTGGCAGTCTCGAGCATGGCGGCGTGCACAAATGCTTGCGGGAAATTGCCGCGGAGCTGACGTTGCTCGACGTCGTATTCCTCCGTAAACAAACCCGTCGTGGCGCAGGCGGCCCGGTTGCGTTCAAACCAGTGCATCGCCTCGACCTCGTGCCCTTGCTGATGGACGGCCATGGCCATGTCGAAGCCGCACAAAAGAAAAGCCCCCTCCGCCTGCGCCAAGGGGCGGGCATCCTGGCTGAAGCGGTACACGTACCCTTCCCGGCCCAGCTCGGCCCGGACGGCGTCCACCGTGGCCAGGCTGCGGGGGTCATTGGCCAGAAGTGCCCCGCGCAGGGCCGGCAGGAGCAGTGCAGCATCCACCCGGTCATCAGTGGGGCTGCGCTGCCAGCGGCCGCTGGGATGCAGGCAGTCGCGGGCCGTGTCGGCAACGATGGCGTCCGCCAACGACGTCCAGGGCGCGCCTTGCGCCGCCGGGGCGTGGCCGGCGACCGCGCGCAGACCCGCCGCGCAGATCAGTCGCGAATGGGCCCATTTGTCGTTGTGGAGCTCCCAAATGCCGGCGTCCGGTTCCTGCCAGCGGTGCATGATGGCCTGCACCGCAGCCTCGACAGCACGCCAATTCTCAAGATCCAGCCGGTCGCGGGTGGCGGCAGCGGCAAAGAGCAGCAGCGTCTCACCGAAGGCATCGAGCTGGAATTGTTCATTGACCCAGTTGCCCACCTTCGCGGAGCCGCCAGGATACCCGGACAATCCGAGGGCGGATTCGTCGGGAACCCGGCCGCCCGTTACGGTATAGGCGGGTTTCAGCCCCGGCCCGTCAGCCAGGAGCCGGCCGGTGACGAACCTGACCGCGTCATCGAGCAGCGGGTACGGCCCGCAGGCGGCGACCGCCTGGCCGGCATAGCACTGGTCGCGGATCCAGGAGTAGCGGTAGTCATAGTTGCGCTGGGCTTGGGCGCGTTCGGGCATCCCCAAGGTTGCCGCCGCGACCATCGCACCGCTGGCCCCGGTCATTCCCCGCAGCACGGCATAGGATTGGCGGGCGTCATCCGGGGCGATGGTTTGCAACAGTTGCGGGACGGCGTCGGTCCAGCTGCGCTTCGTCGCGGCCCATGCCGCGTCGACGTCCACGGGAGGCGAAGTGAAGGGCCGGTCTGCCAGCTCCAGGGCAAGGTCGTGCGCACCGCCGGCGGGGACGTCCAGGCTCAGCTGCAGTCCGCCGTCGTGCTCCGTGGCGGTGCCAGCTCCCGTCAGCCGCACATGCAGCGGTCCGCTGCGGCCGGTCCAAACCCCGTTGGCACATTTAAGGTCTGTCATGGCATGTTTGCCGAAGCTCGCGCGTGCCTCCAGGGCAACGTTCATCGTGGCCGCGCCGGAAACTGCAAGGATGCGGCGCAGCAGGACCGCCCGGTGCGGATCAGCCGGCTGTGCCAGGGCCTCCCAGCACTCGATGATTCCCTCTGTTGTGACCCAGCGGTTTTTCCAGATCAGTGTCCCGTCCTGATAGCTGCCGCCCCAGACAAACCGGGAGTTCGCGGGCGTCACCGCGAAGGTGCCGGCGCCGCCCAGCAGGGAGGAAAAGACGGCCTCGCTGTCCCAGCGTGGAAAGCACATCCACGCCACGTCCCCGCGGGGACCGATCAATGCTGCCCGTTCGCCGTCGGCAATCATGGCGTACTCGCGCAACACATGAGGGGACTGGGGCTCGTGGATAACAGCCGACATAACTTGACCATAGACGCAACGATTGCGGTGGCGCAAGGGTTCGGCCGGCCCGGTGCCGCGATGATTCGTGCGGCCATTTGTGAAACCGGCAGTGGCAATCCACAGGACAAATCTGCCCGTAGGATTTGACAGGTGCCGCTGCTCTGCTGCTGTCGCCGCGCACTTGACGAGAGGAAAGCATGCTGGAAATGGGTTTGATCCTGCTCGCTGGTATTTGGGCCGGCATGATCAATGTCGTCGTGGGCTCCGGGACGCTCGTGACGTTTCCGGTGCTCCTGCTCTTCGGCTATCCGCCGTTGACGGCAAATATTTCCAACAATATTGGGCTCGTGGCTGGCGGGTTGTCCGGCACCTGGGGATATCGCAGGGAGCTGGCGCCCAACCGTGCCATGATTGTGCGGCTGCTGCCGGCGTCGGCCGCCGGTGGTTTGGCAGGGGCGTTGCTCCTGCTGGTGCTGCCGGCGTCGGCGTTCAAGACGATCGTGCCCGTTTTGATCATTCTTGGCCTGTTGATGGTCGCGCTGGGGCCGGCGTTGCAACGCTTGAGCGCACGACGCCGGGCCCTCACCATGGCCGGGACGCCCACCGGTGCGGTTCCTTCGGGTGGTGCCGTGGGCCTCTTGGCGGGCATCTTTGTTTTAGGTGTCTATGGCGGCTATTTTGGGGCCGCCCAGGGCATCCTGCTCGTTGGCTTCATGAGCATCGTGACCTCCCTTGCGCTGCAGCAAATCAATGCCGTCAAGAATGTGCTCACCACCGTTGTCAATGCCATTGCGGCGGTCACGTTCATTGTCGTGGCCGGGGAGCACATTGATTGGAAAGTTGTCGCCTTGATCGCCGCCGGTTCACTTCTGGGCGGCTTCTTCGGGGCCAAATTCGGCCGCAAGCTGCCACCCGCCGCCCTGCGGGCAACCATCATCGGGGTGGGGACGGCGGCACTGGTGAAGATGATTTTCTTCCCCTAGCGAAGGACGCTGAGCCGCGAAGGGCGCAGCGCCGCTTCGACGAGCGCTTGAATGAGTGCAGCGGATCATGCCCAGGTGCAGTAGGCGAAGATCAAGAATGCGGGCACCGCGAAGTTGGTGACCAGGATCAGGGTGTTGTTGACGGCGAAGTTGTGCTGCTTGATCATCGAGCAGATGTGGCCGATGCCGCAGCCGACGCGGTAGATGGAGCTGGCGAGGATCACGGCCAGTGCAAATTCGCTGGAGTAGTTTGCTGCCATCAGTGCGACGATGCCGAACGACAGGTCAGCGAAGCCGACTTCGAGTTCGTAGGGGCTCTTTTCGAAGCCGATGGTTTTGGAGATTTTGCGGCCGAAGAGGAGATGTGAGATGCCTGCACCAACTCCCGCCCATCCGATCATGTAGGTCACGGCGTTGGTGACGAGCTGCGGGCCTGAATGTTCGCCGGCGCCGCCGGCAAACTGCATGATTGTGACGATGACGAACAGGATCGTGCCGATGAGCGGCAGGATGCCGGCTGCGTGCGAGCTCTTGGTGTTAGTGGCGGACTGGTCTGAGGGAGTTTGTGTTGTTCTCATGTATCGCTGGTGGCAACGAACCGCTCGCCGCTGACTGTACAGAATGACCAGTGTTTGGCTGCCGAGGCCGGTCCCGGATTTAACGTAGAAATGAAAGTGCAGGAGTGAAAGTTCGGGAGCTTCGGCTGCAAACAGCGCCGGGACGAGGATGCGGAAGAACCGTCGAGTGAGGCTGTCTTCCGTGTGCGAAACAAGCCAGGAGTCAAGGGTCTGGCGGTCCAAGTCCCGGGCTCCCTCGGTTTCTCATGGTTCTCCAATCGCCACCGTTGCGGCCAAGGTTTCCAGCTGGTCCCAGAGCCGGCCAACCTCCATGGCCGATTCAGGCGGAAGCCCAAACGTCCTGTCAGAGTAGCGAACGACGTTCCCGTCGAACACGCTCAGTGCTTCGCCCTGATCGAAGCTGCGGAAAGTCTCAAGTTCCTGTTCCTCGATGAGCGCAAGTACCACATCTTGCGTAGGGCCGACCCATTGGCCGCCCAGCTCTACAGGTACTCCGTTGCTGAGAAGCCACCCATGGTTCGGCCTGCCACCCGGTCACGGGCCTCAAGTACGACCGCTGTTTTGCCTGACGCAACCAACTTTCGTGCGGCGCTGAGGCCTGCCAGACCCGCGCCCACGACAACTACGTCCACGTCAAACATCCCAGCATCCCCCACGTACTAATTCAGTCATAAAACCAAGGCGGAGGCCACGGCCGGTCTCTCCGTTGTGCAACCATCCGATCAATGTCTTTGCTCTGAGGCTGAGGCTGTACCGCTACGGCCCCAGCCTTTGAGCAGAAACGTAGGATTGGTCAGGCGACCGGTGCGAATGCTGCACGGCCCTGCACCGCGGAGGATCCCAAGTCGCCTTTGGGCAGGGCGGTTCCGGACTCGACGGCCTGCACCCAATCGTTCGTGGTGGCAACGGTGGCAAAGTTGGACTGCAGGAGCACCATCAGCGTCTCGTGCAGTTGCTGTGCTCCGACCTGACCCGCCTCATTCGCCAGGTGGACCGCACCACTGGCATCGGAGAGCACTTCAACCCCGAGGCCCAATGGTTCGGCCGCCGCTGCGGTGGCCAGATCGCAGTTGTTGGTCATGTAGCCGACCAGGGTGATGGCGTCGATGTCGTTGGAGCGCAGCCAGGATTCGAAGTCGGTGTCGGCGAAAACACTGGCGTAACTCTTGACGAGGTTCTTCCACGAATCCTTGCGGCGGGCGGAAATCTCCGGGTGCAGCTTCCAGCCTTCGGACCCCTCGGCGAATACCGGGGCCCCAGCCGGGTACTGGTGCTGCACCACGGCAACGGGCATCCCCTGCGCTTCGGCGAGGTCGATCGCCTGGGTGATGTTGGCCAGGGACTCATTGCGATCGGGGTACTGGATCGCCAATGGTCCTTCTTCTGTAAAGTAATCGTTTTGCACGTCGATAATAACGAGTGCGCGGCGCAGTTCAGCCATGGTGGGCTCCCATTCGTCTCGTTGTATTTGCTTGGTGATTCCAGCATGGCAGCTCGTCCTCGGATAGGGTGAGTGGCGTATATGCACACTTTCGATGGAAATGGGCCAAAATGAAAATCGCCATCCACGCATTTGATGGAATGACCATGTTCCATCTGGCGACCCCGTTGCTCGTCTTCGGGGAGGTTGCGCGGCTCGGCTTGGGCGACGACTGGGAGACGAGGGTTTTCACCGAGGCGGGCCAGTCGGTGCGCAGTGCCGAAGGGTACGTGGTGGGGGACTCCTTCGGGCCGGAGGTTGCCGATGACGCCGATCTTGTGGTGTTTCCATCGTGGTTGTCAGAGCTGCCGGAGCCCTCCGAGGCCCTGCTTCGACTGGTACGCGATTCCCATGAGCGGGGAGCCACGATTGCGGGGCTGTGCCTGGGCGCCTATCCGGTGGCACGCAGCGGCATCCTTGACGGCCGTACGGCGGTGACGCACTGGGGTGCCGCCCAGGCCGTGGCGGTCAAGGCGCCTGCCGTGGAGTTTAATGAATCCGCGCTCTATGTCGACCACGGTGATGTGCTCACCTCGGCAGGCACCGCTTCTGCCTTGGATGCTTGCCTGCATATTGTGCGAACACGTCTGGGCTCGGCGACCGCGGCTGCCGTGGCGCGTCAGATCGTCATCGCTCCGCACCGTGAAGGCGATCAGGCGCAGTACATTGCCCGGCCGCTTCAGGATCCAGACTTGGACGGGCCGCTGGGCCGGACCGTCCAATGGGCGTTGGCGAACCTGGACCAGGACCTTGAGGTCGAGGAATTGGCGGCGCGCGCCACCATGAGCAAACGGAATTTCACTCGAAGGTTCAAGGAAGTCACGGGTCTGTCGCCGGCACGCTGGGTGCTCAGCCGTCGGCTCGACGACGCGCGCCAGCTGCTGGAAACCACGAGTTGGAGCATTGCCCGCATTGCGGAGTCATGCGGTTTCGGCAGCCCGGTGACCTTTCGCCAGAACTTCGTCGCGGCCTATGCAACGACCCCGACCTCGTACCGGACCCGCTTCGCCAGCCGCTAGAATCCGTTTCCCTGCGCTTCCCACCCCGCCTTCGTCGTGGAATCTCTCCGGTCATGCGGCGGGGGACTTGTCCTGCTTGCGGGCATAGGCTCGATTGGCCCGCTGCCTGGCGCCGCAGCGTTCTGAGCACCACTGCCGCCTTGCGTGCGTTCGAACCATGAATCGATCGCACGGTGTGGATGCGCAGCGTGCGATGCGGTGTGCATCCGGGCCGGTCAACACCGCGGCGGCATCCTCGGCGATTTGAGCCATGGCGTGATTGACGAGCTGGGTTGTTGGGTGGCTCGGAACCCGGAGCAGCCCTTTGTCGGTGTCATATTGCAGCAACGCGGCGTTGGGCACTGCCGTCAGGGCACGGTTGATGCCGCCCAGCGACCCGGCATTCGGCACTTCGCCTTGGGTGTGCGACTCCAGCACCTTCCGGATGTCCTTCCGCAGGTCCGTGAGCTGAAGCTGGCAATAGGCGAGCAGCCCAGTGTCGACGGGTGCGAGCTCGTGCATGATGAGCCAAGCGGTGGCATTTTCCGGGTTGTTGAGCTCATCGACGCGTTGCCCGCCCGGCAGGGTGACGGTGCTGTTGGCCAACGCCAGGCATGGATGCTCGGCGGTGCCGGCAGCGGGGGGCAGTGGGACCTTTGTCATGGTAATCACGGTATCAGTTGCGCTTTGCCGTGATAAGCCCCTATGGTGGATTATCACGTCAAAACTGACATTATTCCGTGACAAGTGAGGAATTTCATGAATAACCCACACCCTTCCGGCACCGCCCCCTTCGTTCTGTCGGTACTCGACAATTCATTCACCGGAGTGGGTCACTCTGTGGGGGAAACCTTTGAAGAGATGATCGCACTCGCGCAGCTGGCCGACCGACGCGGTTTTCAGCGATTCTGGATATCCGAACATCATGCGATGCCCGGTGCCGCCACCCCTTCCCCGCAGCTCATGGTGGCCCGGCTCATCGGCGAGACCGAGCGCATTAGGCTCGGGGCGGGCGGGATCATGCTGCCCAACCACGTGCCTCTGGTGGTTGCCGAACAGTTCGGCATGCTCGATGCGCTGGCCCCGGGACGGATCGATCTCGGCCTGGGGCGGGCTCCGGGAACCGACGGAGCAACGGCCGCGGCCCTGCGACGCCACCATGCGGGGAACGATGAATTTCCTGAGCAAGTCGCAGAACTGCTCGGGTTTCTCGGAAATGACTTCCCGCAAAATCACCCTTACAAGGATGTGCCCGCAGTGCCGGGGCCGTGGCAGGCCGAGCAAAACCGGGTCCCATCATCGGAGACCGGCGAGGATATCTGGATTCTGGGGTCATCGACTTACTCCGCGCAAGTCGCCGCCCGGCTCGGTCGCCCTTATGCCTTCGCCCTGCAGTTTGGCAGCGCCGACGTCCTGAATGCCATGCGGATCTACCGCGAAAATTTCCGCCCGTCACAATTTCTCGCGGAGCCATACAGCCTCGTCAGCATTGGGGCCATTGCTGATGACGATCCCGCCGAGGCTCGGCGCCAGTCGACATCCACCGCCATGGCAATGCTGAGAATGTTCCAGCGCAAGTCCTTCGCACTGCTTCCTCCCGAGGAAGTCGAAGCCTTTGAGGGCACCGCCCAGGAGCGACATGTCATTGAGGAATACACCGATCGGACACTTCATGGAACCGCCGCCAAGGTGGCCGAAGGCTTGGAGGAGCTCCACGGACAAACCGGTGTCGACGAGGTGATGCTGGTTGTTCAGGGATATTCGCGCCGTGCCCAGTCGCGCACAGTGGAACTGATCGCAGACCACTACGGAATGCCCACCAACTAAGGCGGGGATCACCGGAATTGATGTCGAAGGAAGCAAGGTGGGACGAGTCTTGGAAATAGCGATCAAGCCTTCGCGCAGGGACGGCGAAGGCCAACCGCATCGCTCCTTCAGAGAAGCTGCTGAGGCCAGGGATATACCGGTTGAGCGGCAGGGCTTGGGTTTGCAGCGCGTCGCAGTGGATGACCGGGGGTAGTCGCCTTGCCGGACGATGGACCCTTGATCTGGGCTCAAATTTCCAGACCGCAAAAGTGAACGAGGCCGAAGCCAGTTTCTTGGGCCGCACCAGTATCGCTGGCGCGAAAACAACTTTTCGACCGCCCCCGACCGCAGCGCACGGGGGTGCCGCCCGCGTGACTGTGGGGGAAGTCTCCGCCACTGAAAGGGCATTGCAATTGGCACACGGCGCCCGGGCCGTCAGACTGAATGCATGCAGACTTTCCTCCCATACCCCGACTTTCAGCAGAGTGCAGCCGCTCTGGACACCACAAGGCTAGGAAAACAGCGTGTTGAAGCGCTGCAAATCCTCCGTACGCTGGTGATTCCGGGATACGGCCGGCAGTCGCATCCGGCCGTTCGCATGTGGATGGGGCATGTTCCGGCTCTCACCATGTACGCCCTGGCCATGGCGGACGAATGGATCGCCCGAGGCCACCCGGACAACACCCGGGAGAGCATCAAGGAGTTCGCCCCGCAGGCCGCCCACCCCGACTATGCGGACAAGATCCCCATGCCGTCGTGGTTGGGTGATCCTGATTTTCACGCAAGCCACCGTTCGAAGCTGATTCAGAAGGACTCGCGTTTCTATGACGCGGTTTTTGCGGACACGCCAACGGATTTGGAATTGCTGTGGCCCGAGCCGCGGCGGGAGGTCGTTCCCGAGGACCCTTATGAGGACTTCGTGTGGGTCTTGCGAGCCCCGCTGGGTGACGTCGCCACGGAAAAGATCGACAAGGTCGGAATGCCGGCATGGGGCAGGGCCAAGCCCGGGCATGACAAGAACGACGGCGACGAAGGCACCCAAGTCGACGAAAATCCGCGTAAGGCTGTGGCGAAGGGTGCCCGCAAGGCTCCCAAGCAGCTGACGAAGAAGCCCACTCAGAACCGCAAGCGACAGGACGAGGCCTTCAGGACCGTACCCGGCAACACCACGGTGCTGATCCCCCTGGAAGATGGTGCCAGGTTTGCGTTGGGCAAGATCCAGGGCCGGCCGATCACTCTCGATGACGGCCGCTTTGGGCGCACCTTCGAACTTAGCGAGATCATTGACCGCGCAGACTTCGATTATCCTGCGCTCTTGCAGGATCCGCGGGTTTTCTTCCCGATCCCCGGCCAGTAACGGCCCGGCCTCCTGGCTCCGGCTTGTGTGCTTGTCATCGGCTATAAAAGGACGCCGGTCGTGCCTCATCGCACTGCGTTGTCCGAGGCTTGGTGTCGATCCGGCCTGCCAGGCGGCCAGTGGCCATTGCCAAAGATGCAATTTGGTGATTTCTTATTGCGGGATTGGCCCATGAACGTCCCCATTTTTACGGTTCATTTGTGGGCGACCTTGAGGCATTTTCGGTTCTGAGCGCCGGTTCGACAACTGCCGGGAACAGTTGCCGACCGCCTGGGAATTTACGGCGGTGGTCTAGGACTTCTGGCGGCTGAACCAGGAATGGCGCCTCGGATTTTCCGCTCGAAGTGTAGCGTGGTTGCGCCATCTTGTAGCCTCAGGTTATGACGACTCTTCGCTCCCTCGCTCTTGCTGGATTCGCAACTGCGTGCGCACTGACCTTGGCCGGTTGCTCGGTCGACACGCTAATTTGGGGGAGCGACGGCGCTCAGGTTATCCAAACTACCGAGAACCTTATCCAAGACCTCGCTTCTGACGGCACATCCGAGCTGGTCTGCGAAGACGCCGAAGCAGACCTCGGTAAAAGAACAGATTGGGCGGGCCGCTCCGCAGGCGAACCGGAACGGTTCGTTCCCGGATATTGGGAGGAACAAGTTCCACTCGATCCGCAGTGGAACATCAATTTGGAAGGCCTTCCCGATGGGGCGAAGCCAGGGGACAAGCATCCCGGCGACGTCTTCTACCGTGAGACCGACGATGGTCTCTGCGTGATCGATGTCGCCTGGTCGACACTCATCTATGTTGGCTGACGTACCCGCCCCAGATACCCATACTGCGTCGCCTGGCCGTCAATGATCCGTCGCCTTGTTTTCTCGTACGGCTGCTGTCGCGTAACCCTAGGCGTACGGGGCGTCTCACCGTCCGGATGTCCGGTATCGCGCCAGCGCTCCAATTTTTCGTGCAGTTATACGAACTTGCAGGCGGCCGACGATTCTCACAATTATGGCTGCGGTGAATTCCAGGTGGCGCGGTCAACCTATATTCGGATGAGACTTATAGTGGAGGATGCGACTGACCCGAAGCCGTGACCGGCCACCCCTTGAGCAATGGTCGTCCGTCGTCCTGATTTGCCTTCTGTCAGCAGGGCTCTGGTTCGGTTGGTTCGGCTGGGATGCCGAGTACCAGTACGACGCAGTCACTGGCGAAATGACTGGACCGTACGAGACATGGCAGGGAGTGGCAGCGTTCCTGTGCGGCGTCGTGGTGGTAGGGCTCGCCTACCGGCTCTTGCGTTTTGTCGTTGCCCTGCTGGTAATTCCCGCTTCCTTCACGCTTGCATGGATGAGCACTGCCTCCGCTATGGATTCGAGCGGCCTGTGGGTTGTCGGTGCGATACTTGTCGCCCTCGGTACTACTTTCGGTACAGCCGTCATGCTTGGCACCGCCGCAGCAGTCGAAGCCATAGGCAACAGGCAAAGAACCTCAGCTATCCCGAGTGAGTGATACTTGGCGTGTCCAATAGCTCAGGGTAAATCGCTGAAACGTAAACAGTACCCATGCGGATGGCCCTGCAGGACTGGGCGATTAGGGCTACAAAAGGCTGCCAAAACGGCTCTGATTACTCTTCCATGGACGTGTGGACGTTAAGGGGCGCGGATTGCGCCCACGGAAGAGTCATAAGTGCCAATAGATGTGCAATTATCGATCCATGCCTGAAACCGGGGATCAACCTGTCGCCGTTCGTGCCACGGCTTTCATCCGACCCTCAAGGTGGCTTCATCACCCTATGCGAGTGGTCCGTTACGACACCTACTGGTCGGATGGCCGCGTGGACTTCGACGTGAGCCTTTCGAAGGTGATGTACCGGAGATACCCTGCAGACTTCGCTGACATCGAAGAAAACGTTCACGAGCACTGCCCGGAAGTGGGAGTTGGCCAGCGGGTGGGAGAACGTGGCGGCGTCGTTGAAGGACCCAGCCTGAACCGACCCCGCCAGGATATGTTAGGGGCGGTCGTGGAGGAACTAAATTCCCCGCAAAGCCACGCTACAGCACGGCTCAGCCGGAATTCACAGACCGTCGCCCCTTGACCATGTCCGCGGACGCGTCCAAGGTTGGGAGTGTCAACGCAATCCACTTCACCCTGTTGGAGGAAACATGGCACACCCGACCCCGCCCGTTCCAGGGGCACCGTCCGCCGAACCACCATCGTTTGCGGAACCGATCGAGCCGCGAAAGCCCTTGCCTCCGAAGCCCGACCAACGTGGGCCGGAACTTGTTTCGCCCACGGGGACGCCCACCGGCGAACCTGAGGGGTCACGGAGCCAGAGCGGTGACTATCTGACCACCGCACAGGGCGCGAGACTGCAGGATACGGACCATTCGCTCAAGGCAGGCCGGCGTGGCCCCATCCTCCTCCAAGATCACCACCTGCGGGAGAAGATCACCCATTTTGATCATGAGCGCATCCCGGAGCGTGTGGTACATGCGCGCGGTGCTGGCGCCCATGGAGTCTTCCAGTCGTACGGGACCGGCACCGGGCTGACCCGGGCGGGGTTCCTCGCACCCGAGGTGGAGACTCCGGTGTTTGTTCGCTTCTCGACAGTGGTGGGGTCTCGCGGCTCTGCGGACGCCGTGCGGGACACTCGCGGTTTCGCAGTGAAGTTCTACACCGACGAAGGAACCTTCGATCTGGTCGGGAACAACATCCCGGTATTTTTCATCCAGGATGCCATCAAGTTTCCGGACGTGGTCCACGCGGCCAAGCCACACCCTGACCGGGAGATCCCACAGGCGCAAAGTGCCCACGACACGTTTTGGGACTTTGTGTCCCTGCACACCGAGGCCCAGGCCCACACGCTTTGGTTCATGGCCGACCGCGGCATTCCCCGCTCCTTCCGCATGATGGAGGGCTTTGGCGTCCATACCTTCCGTCTGGTCAACGATGAAGGCTCGACGGCGTTGGTCAAGTTCCATTGGAAGCCCGCCTTGGGCGTGCACTCGCTCGTGTGGGAAGAAGCGCAGATAGTGAACGGTGTGGACCCGGATTTTCACCGGCGTGACCTGGCAGACGCCATTGAGGCAGGGCATTTCCCGTCCTGGGAGTTGGGTGTGCAGGTCTTTCCCGACGTCGAGGACGAAATGTATCAAGGCATCGATCTGTTGGATCCCACCAAGTTTGTGCCCGAAGAGCTGGCGCCCGTGCAGATGCTGGGGCGGATGACGCTCAACGCCAATCCGAAGAACTACTTTGCCGAGACGGAGCAGGTGGCCTTCCACCCCGGGCATTTGGTCCCCGGCATCGACGTCAGCAATGACCCGCTGCTGCAGGGACGGTTGTTTTCCTACCTGGACACCCAAATCAGCCGCCTGGGTGGACCCAATTTTGGCCAGCTGCCCATCAACCGGCCGCACGCACCCGTTAATGACATGTTGCGGGACGGCATGCACCAAAGCGCAGATTACGCCGGTGTTGCGCCGTACAAGCCAAACTCGTTGGACGGCGGCTGTCCCTTCACGGCCGGAATGGACGCCGCTGCGTTCATCGACTTCCCTCAGGCGGTGGCGGCGGGGACGAAGGAGCGGTCCAACCCGGCGACGTTCAGCGACCATTTTTCCCAGGCAACCTTGTTCTACCGGAGCCTTACGGCCACGGAACAAGGGCACGTCGCCGGAGCCTACGCTTTCGAACTTGGCAAGTGCTACGACCAAACCATCCGCGAGCGGCAGCTGGCTGCCCTGGCCAACATTGATGCCCAGCTGTGTCGGACCGTCGCCGAGGAATTGGGGTTGCCGGTGCCGGAAGCGGCGGAACCGCCCACCGAGCAAGCGCCCAGCCCGGCAGTGTCGCAGGTGGGCCAAAGCTGGCCTGTCGAGGGCAGGGTCATCGGCATTGTGACGGATACCGCCAGCGATCCCGAGCAGGTGTTGCAGGCCCGCGATGCCATCACCGCTGCCGGCATGCTGGCTCTGATCGTTGCGCCAACCGCCGGGGTGCTGGCAGGAACGGACGAAGCTGTCCAGAGAAGTTACGCAACGGCCCGCTCGGTGGAGTTTGACGCCGTCGTGCTGGCAACGGAAGAACGGACCGCTCCGGACCCGAGGGTGGCAGTGCTCGCGGCAGAGGCTTTCCGGCATGCGAAAGCCATTGGCGGGTGGGGCAGCGCTGGGGATGTGCTGGCCGCGGGCGGCGTGGACGCGGCCGCCCCCGGAATAGTGCACGGGTATCCCGGGGAAGTGGTCGAGGGCTTGGCACGGTTGCTGGCAAAACACCGCGTCTGGGAGCGGTTCATGCCACAGCCTTAGCCTTGATCCACCGACCCGGTTTGGGGATTGAACGGTGACGGCAGCTGACCACTGTAAATCAGGACCAGTTTGCACCGCCACCCACTCATCTGAAATCCAAGTCGAGGGGCGTCCCGTATACCCTCCACCAGCGACACTTCAGGAGACGAGACAGCCCCGTAGATCGTTCCAATTGTGACAGTCCGGTGCAGCCTCACTGTGTAAACGGCGTTCATGTTTTCCCCTTTTGGTTCTGGCCGTCCATAACCACTCCAATCATCGTCAGTTTTCACTCCAGATAGAATCCTTCGATGGAGACAGACGAGAAGCGCTACCTGCCAGTCAGGTCGCGAGTGTATTTGGCCAGCATCGTTTCTCTGTTGCTCGGCTTCGGGGTGGTCATTGGGTTCTTCAACGGGTGGATCCTGGTAGTTGGCTCGCATGTCATCCGCGCCTGGATGCTAAGCAGTGGTCTTTTGCTGGCTTCGCTGGTGCTCTGGGTCCTTTGGATCGTTCGTGGCAGCAGGAGGCCAGGCCCGAGAAGGGATGATGGGCGCTGGAGACTGATGCGTTCCGTTGCCTTCTTTATGCTGGTTGGCGTTGTTGGAGCGGGAAACGCGATGGTGGCGTTTTTCGATTTGGGTACAAGCAACTTCATCCTGGATCCCCATGGACCGGACGGCTGTCGAGCGGTCGTACGGCAGACCGATATGTGGGGTGGTAGTCAAGGGGAGGCCTACGCCGTCGGCATCATCGGCGTCGGCAGGTCGGCAGGTCGGCAGGTCGGCAGGAAAATGGCATACCTATGATGTATACCGGCCAATCAGTGCGGGCAACTACACACTGGTGTGGACTGCATCCGGTGGGGAGCTGACCATTGACGACGCCTATGTTTTCAGGACACGCACGCAAAGCGTCGCAAGGCACAAGGCGTTGCAGCCGCGCGTCGATAGTGGAGAGCTCAGCATCGACAACTTGTACGATCCGGAACCATTTGATCGGATACCGATCAACTGCCAGTGATGCCGTGGTGGATTGGCTCGCGGACCAAGACTCCTGTGGGACAGTCCGATCCACGTGCCACTCGAGATCCGGGCTCGGAGCGTTGGCTTTTGGGCACGACTACGTCGCGAGGCTAATGTGATATCGCCAGGATGGTTTCGATCTGAGCGAGGACGACGTCGGGCCGGTCGGTGACGATGTTGTGTGAGCTCTTGTCCGCGGTGACAAGGGTGCGGTTGTCCGCGGCGTTGACGAACTGGGCAGCAGCCGCTCGCCACAGTTCGGCCGCATCTCCAGCGGGGAACGGAGTCGATTCAGATAGTACGGCGATGGCAGGAATCGAGTCTGGCCAGGTCATCTGGTTGTAGGCGTTGTGGTCGGGCCCGTAATTCTCGGCAAGGGCGATGAACTGACGGGTTTCCTTCGTGGAGGGGGCAGCTTGTGCCTCGGTCAACGCTTCCTGGTTGGCGACGACCATCATCTCGGTGACCGCGGTGCTGTAGAACTCGGGCAGGCTGGCGTCGAGTAGCACGGCACCCACCACTGTCTCTGGGTGCTCGTTGGCGTAATATGTAGCGACCTCGCCCGCGAGGGAGTGAGCGACGAGAACTACTTGGTCCGCTCCCAGTGCCGTCAACCCGGCAGCCAGATCGGAGGCCGCGTCTTCGGCTTTCCACGGCCCGTGGACCTCGTCGCTCTCGCCCATCCCGGCACGATCGTACGAGATGACCATGGCGCCGGTGCTGCTAGCGATCTCAGGCGCGAGATCGGCCCACGTCGAGGAATCGAGTCCACCACCGGCGTCGAGCACAATCGCTGGAAGGTGCCCGGGAGTGACATGGAAGGCTAGGTCATGCCCATCGTTCGAGACCATGGCCAGCGATGACCGCACAGACACAGACGGTGCAGCTGTGGTGGGTTCTTTCGGCTCGGACTGCGCAGCGCTGCACGCGGTCAAGGTGCCGACGAGGGCGGCGACGGCGGTGGCCCCCATCAGTAGTCGACGGCGGGTGTTACGGGCGGGTACATCGATCATTGTGGAATCTCCTGTAGGAGCACGTTGCTGGTGCCGTCTATTACGGCACACTCCGACGCGCTGTTGTTGCTCCTTCAAGTTTCTCCAACCGTGGCCACTACCGGCTATGGTGCGGACTGGTCAATCTGGAGTGGGGATATCCCCCCTCGCTGATGAGGAGGGAGCACTCAGCAAACCACACGCGCTCGTTCATGCGGTCGCGCCCGGAGCCGGCTTCGTAACACGGCGCGACCACGTCCTCAACGCGCCAGGCTGCCCGAGCGGATCAGAGCGCAGGTCCTGGCCGGCTCCCGTTCCAGCGCAGACGCAGCCCGCACGGACGGCCCTGACATCGCCGACTTCATTTTCCCCGCATATTCGTCGCCGTCGCAGACCACGTACGCATGAGCATCCTGAAGCAGCTGGCCAACGCACAGGAAGTACTCACCTGCGGAGCCATCGAACTACCCATCAAGGCATCGGCAACGCACCACTTCACAGCCCTGCGACAAGCCGGCGTCCTGCACCAGTACTACGTCGGAACCTCCAGAATGAACCTCCTGCGTCTCTTTGCTACTAAGCATCGATTCGGTTAGCCGTGCTCCGACCTTACTGATCTGATCGTGCGAGGCGAGCCGGGCGACGCGAAAACAATGCTTTGCCGACGACTGCGAGGGACAACATAACCAATGCTGCGCCCACAGCCGTCAGCGTCGTTGCCAGCGGCTGGTCCGATGCCGACAGGGAAGCTATACCGAGATTGACGCCGAGGTGCACGATAACGGCGGGAATCATGCGCTGCCAAAATGAACCGACAAAGATCGTGGTGATAGTCAGACTCATGAGCATCGCGGTAACGGCGAATGTCAGAACCGGCAGCGCCCCCAGCGACCAGTACCCAAGGTGGGTCGCACCGAATACAAAGCCAGCAAGCGCGGAGACGACGGCAGGCTTGGCAAACTGCTCACCGCAGCGTTGCACGACTCCCCGCCATCCGATCTCTTCTGCCAGGACCCCTCCGGCTTGAAGAACCAAGAAAACGACCAATGGCGCGCCCACCGTGTTTGGGGGCCAACTGGGCCACCGGCCCGTCAAGAGTGCAAGCACACCCACGAAACCAGCCACAGCTACAGCAGCGACTACAGATGAGGTTAGAATTTCTCGCGAAAGGACCGCTTTCCATGCCGCTGGCATCCACTTGGGCCGAAGGATTACGACAACACAAGCCAACGCAGGTGTGAGCATTACGAGCGAGAGGACCTCAAAAGGAACCGCGAAAGTAGCTTGTACGGCCGGAGCGATGCTCGCAAACAGCCCCAGTAAAGCGACCCACAGAATAAGCACGACGGCCGGACGCCCCGGACGATCGACGGTCGGACTACTGTTAGCTGCAGCTTTAAACTGACCATAGACGGCATTTTAGATTGACCGTTCGCGGCAGTGGTTCTGACCAGTGGCTGCAAGTGTTTTGACCAGTAGTTCGCCGCCCGCTGGCGGCTGGGTGTGCTGGGATTCCCTTGTCCATCCCCCGTGTCTTTACGGGGAGAGCCCCTTCCTTCGGGGTGAAATGACGATGCCAATCGTTTCAATTTCACCCATTGTGGGAAGGAAGGGGCTTATTTTGAAGTCTCCAGGAGAGTTCATGGAAATTTTAGCTGCTTATGACA
This sequence comes from Specibacter sp. AOP5-B1-6, assembly GCF_052376555.1. Lineage (NCBI taxonomy): Bacteria > Bacillati > Actinomycetota > Actinomycetes > Micrococcales > Micrococcaceae > Specibacter > Specibacter sp. AOP5-B1-6. The sequence continues at coordinate 2,901 of NZ_JBQSVT010000047.1, read as the reverse complement.
TGACCCAGTCGTACCGGGGTGCCGCGGAGGTTTGCGGTGTCTCACACAACACGGTCCGTTCGTATGTGAAAGCACGGGCTGCGGGGGCGCAGGCGCCGATCGCACGTAAGCGTGGCAGGATCACTGACCCGTACCTGCCGGCGATGACACAGCTGGTAGAACAGTCCCGCGGGAAGATCCGCGGCGACGTTGTTCATGACAAGCTCGTTGATCTTGGCTACACCGGCTCGATCCGCACGACCCGCTATGTCCTGGCCGGGTTGAAATCAAAGTACCGGGCCCAGAACGCCCGTGTTCACCGGCCATGGTCGGTGGCCCCAGGGCTGTGGCTCCAGTGGGACTACGGAGATGGTCCTGTTGTTGACGGCGCCAAGACCGTATTGTTCGTTGCCTGGCTGGCGTACTCGCGCTTCCGGATCGTCATCCCGCTGCGGGACAAGACGATGCCGAACGTGTTCGCTGCCCTGGATCGGTCGTTCAGGATCATTAATGGTGTACCAACATATGTATTGACCGACAATGAGAAAACCGTCACCATCGAGCATGTCGCAGGGGTACCAGTCCGTAACCCGCTGATCGTCGCGTTCGCCCGGCACTACTCCACTGCCGTGCACACGTGCATGCCGGCAGACCCTGCATCCAAGGGTGGCGTGGAAAACGCGGTGAAGATCGCCAAGGCCGACCTCGTCCCGAAGGATTCCAATCTGCGGCTGGAATATGGCTCTTTCGCCGAGCTGGAAGAGGCGTGCAAGGCGTTTATGGAGGATGTGAATTCCTCGGTGCACCGCGCCACGCTGGAGATCCCCAAGAACATGCTCCGGCTGATCGAGCAGCCCAAGCTGCACCCTGTCCCGGCGGTGCCAGTCACGGCGAGTTTCGGCCAAGTCCGCCAGGTACCGCCGAACACGCCCATGGTCGCTTACGAGCATTCGCGCTATTCCGTCCCGCACATCCTGATGGGGCAAAGGGTGTGGGTGCGTGGCACCGACACCCACGTCATCATCGTGCACGTTGACAAGGCCGGGCCGGTGGAAGTCGCCCGCCACAAGCTCACCCGCCCCGGCGTGCCTGCGGTCGTTGACGCGCATTTCCCGCCAGCCTCCGCCGGCGCCTTGGAACGGGTCATCCGCCCGAAAACCAAGGCCGATGAGGAATTCCTGGCGCTCGGTGCCGGGGCGGCTTTATGGCTCAAGGAAGCCGCCGCGGCCGGCACGAACAAGATCCGCCACAAAATGGAACGCGCCGTGACGCTCGCCAAGGTCATGGGCAACGATGTCGTCGATCAGGGCCTGGGAGCTGCCGCCGTGCACCACCGCTTCACGCACGAGGACCTGGTCTCGATCATCACCAACACCGCCACCGGCGAACCACCCGTGACGCCCAGCCAGGACCGGCATACCGTGACCGATCAAAGCCAATGGCTCAGCCAAGGCACCAGTGGTTGGGCGAACTTCGGCACCACCAACCCCACCACAACACCCGGCGACGACACCATTCCCGCCGATGTCACCGATCTTGAAGGAGTAGCAGAATGAGCACCGCAATCCTCACCCCGGCCCCGCTGGCCGATCAAGCCGTGGAACAGGTGATTGCGCTGATGCGCACTACCCGCATGCCCCACGCCCGCGCCGTCGTTGCCGACGTCCTCGCCACCGCGAAAGCCCAACGCTGGGATCCCACCGAAGTCGTACGCGTCCTGCTGGAGGCCGAAGCCACCGGGAGGAACCGTTCCATGCTCGCCACACGGCGCAAACGTGCGGGGTTCCCGACCGGAAAAACCTTCGATGTGTGGGAGGAATCCCTTTCCACTCTGCCCCTGGCAACGACCTCGTTCCTACGGACTCTGGAATGGGTGCGGCGGCGGGAGAACCTGATCGCGTGCGGGCCCTCCGGCACGGGTAAGACCCTGCTGCTGGAGTCCCTGGGCCAGCAAGCCATCGATGAAGGCCTCTCCGTGTCCTGGCTCAGCCTGGAAGACCTCGGCGCGCTCGTGCGCCGCCACCGCATCGATGACAGCGTCAACAAAGCCATCACCCGCGTCACCAGCGTGGATCTGATCTGCATTGATGACATAGGCCTTTTGCCGGTCTCCGGCGACGCCGCCGAGGGGTTCTACCGCGTAGTGGAAGCCTCCTACGAGAAACGCTCCCTGGCGATCAGCTCCAACATCCACCCCTCCGGCTTCGATGAGCTCATGCCTAAAACCATCGCCACCGCGACCGTGGACCGACTCATGCACCACGCGCACCTCTGCCAAACCAGCGGCGAGTCCGTCCGCCTCATGCAAGCACAAAACGGGAAAGGAACCCACCCGATGAATTAACCCCACACCACGGTCAGGCGCCGCAACCCCAGCACACCCCCGGCGCCTGGCCACTGGTCAAAAGTACTTGCCGCCCATGGTCAACCCACTGCCACCACTGGTCAAAACAAACTGCCGCCAGTGGTCAGTTCTAAGTTGCAGTTGACAGACTACCGGCACCTTTAATGCTCTCAATACTCACTCGCCCCACTCTACTGGCCGTGACGTATTGCCGATAAAGGGCGTCCGCTTAACGAACATGCTGGTGTGCCCAAGGACTCGAAATTGGCCCAACATAGTGATCTCCGCGATTGCCCGGTAGAGGTTCCTCTACCGGGACGAGTTGGGAGTCTGGTCGGCTGGAAAACAATGGCGTTGGCATGGCCACGCCGCAGCCCACCATTGTGTTGGTGGTACACAGCCATTTGCCAGAAATATGAGAGCTAGGTGCGTGGGTCAGTAGTCGGGAACTGCATTGACCCGATAATGCTTAAAACGCCGGTGGATTAACCGGGATTCCGCGCCAGTGCTGGGATAATTGGGGTATGGATACCTCTTCTTCCCAGCAACCCGATGGCCTTTTTGATGCTGGGCTGATT